>NZ_JBNPLL010000004.1:0-145115 GCF_050313455.1 Collinsella sp. SGI.180 | reverse complement strand
CTGCCCCAAACGCACTTCCCCTGCACCAACAATGGCAACATCGCAGGTTGAGCATAAGTCAGCGAGCGCCCCCTCCCGCGCACGGAACGGGAGGGGGCTAAAGGTAGGAGTCTACCGGTGGGTTGACCCCACCGGACAGACGATGACCAAGTGATCCTCTACAGGATCGTCAAGGTTTCCGTGGGGCACCCGTTGGGTACTTAGATCAACACGCAGGCGACGGTCAGGATGATGGCGCAGACGACGGAGAGAACGACGATGAGCTTAAGGGCAAACTTGAGCCAGGTCGTCCACTCGATCTTGGCCAGGGCGAGACCGCCCATGATGGCACCGGAGGTCGGGGTGAACAGGTTCACGACACCGATGGCGGCGGAGAAGATCATGACCATGACCTCGGGCGAGAAGCCGAGCTTAACAGCCAGCGGTCCCATGATGGGCATGGAGACGGTAGCCATACCAGAGGTCGACGGGATCAGGAAGGACAGGCCGAAGTAGACCAGGAAGCTCATGGGAGCGAAGATCACGCCGGACAGACCAGCCAGGGCACTGGCGGCAGCGTCGAGGACGTAGACGTCGAGACCGGTGTTGGCCATGAGGACGGAGATGCCACGGGCGAGGGCGATGACGAGAACAACGGACATCATGTCGGCGGCACCGGTGATGAAGGTGTTAACGATCTGCTTCTCGGACAGGCCACCGATGATACCGATCAGGATAGCCATGAGGAAGAACCAGGTGGAAGCCTCGTCGAAGTACCACTGGCCAATGGGCAGGCCGGTGATCAGGGCAGACCAGCCCTGGACGACGGTGTTACCGTCGGCATCGTAGACAGCGCCAGCGTCAAAGAAGTTGGCGACGCCCTCGTTGAGGTCGGCCAGCGGAATGAAGCCGACGATCATGACGACGAAGGTGAAGGCAAAGGCAATCAGAACGCCCTTCTGACGACCGGTGAGCTTGACCTCCTTGTTAACCTCGGAAGCAGCCTTGCCGTGAGCCTCTTCGGCGTCCTTGAGCTCCTGCATCGACAGGATGGTGGAACCCTTGTCAGCCTTGACCTTCTTGGCATAGCCCATGACGAAGAAGATGGAAATGGCCGTGGTAACAATCCACAGGACGGCACCGAGGCCGATGATGATGGACTGGTTGACCTCAATGCCAACGCCGGTCAGAGCGTCGACGGCAGCGCCGACGGCGAACGGGTTAACCGTGGAGCCCAGGCAGCCGCAGCCAGCGCCGAGCAGGACGGTAGCGGCGCCGACCATGGGGTCGAAGCCGGCAGCCATCATGGTAGCGGCGAGCAGGGCGTAGAAGGGAACGGTCTCCTCGCACATACCATAGGTGGTACCACCGAGGGAGAAGATGAGCATAAGGACAGGAACGAGCATGATCTCGTTGCCCTTAAGCTTCTGCACCAGAACGGCGATGCCGTTGTCCAGAGCGCCAGTCTCGGTCATCATACCGAGGAAGCCGCCCAGGATCATAACGAAGAGGCAGACGGGCAGAGCGTCAGCGAAGCCCAGGATCGGGGCGGTGCAGAAATCGCTCAGACGGGCTGCAGTAACAGCGCCGCCGGACGTGCCGGAGACGATAACGGTAATCACTGCAACAATTGCCAGCAGAGCTAGAAGAATGGTGAACGATGAAGGCATACCGCGCTTTTTCTTTGCGGTCTCAGTCATGGTTCTCATCCCCCCTTCATAAATCATTTAACTTTCTCGCGCGAAGCGGATCTTCCGTGCCGTGCCCACCGCCCGACGCAAGATATTTACCAGACAAACCGCTCGGGGTGTGCAGCAATACACCCCGAGCGAAATGCTTAAAGGCTCTTACTTGAGCGTTGCGTACATGACAGCCTTGATGGTGTGCATGCGGTTCTCGGCCTCGTCGAAAACCTTGGAAGCGGGGCTCTCGAAGACCTCGTCGGTGACCTCCTGCTCGGTAATGCCGAACTGCTCGCACTTCTCGGCGCCAATCGTGGTGTTGGTGTCGTGGAAGCTGGGCAGGCAGTGCAGGAAGATGGCACCCGGGTTGGCCATAGCCATGACCTCGGAGGTGACACGATACGGGGTGAGCTGAGCGATGCGCTCGGCCCAAACCTCGTCAGGCTCGCCCATGGAGACCCACACGTCGGTGTAGATAACGTCGGCACCGGTGACGCCGTCCTTGACGTCGGTGGTCAGCTTGATGGTGCAGTCGTTAGCCTCGGCGATAGGCTTGCAGGCCTCGATGACGTCGTCAGCGGGCATGCACTCCTCGGGGCCACAGGCCACGAAATTCATGCCGAGCTTGGAGCAGACAACCATGAGGGAGCGAGCAACGTTGTTCTTGCAGTCGCCCATGAAGACGAGGGTCTTGCCCTTGATGTCGTAGTTGAAGTTCTCCTGGACGGTCAGGATGTCGGCGAGCATCTGGGTGGGATGCCACTCAGTGGTCAGGCCGTTCCACACGGGCACGCCGGACTTAGCGGCGAGCTCCTCGACGTCGTCCTGGGCAAAACCACGGAACTCGATGCCGTCATACATGCGGCCGAGAACGCGGGCGGTGTCCTCGATGGACTCCTTCTTGCCCATCTGCGACGAACCCGGATCGAGGTAGGTGACGCCCATGCCCAGATCCATGCCGCCGACCTCGAAGGCGCAGCGGGTACGAGTGGAGGTCTTCTGGAAGAGCAGAACGATGTTCTTGCCCTCGAGATAGCGATGCGGAACGCCAGCGCGCTTCATATCCTTGAAGTTCTTGGAGAGCTTGAGCAGGTACTCGATCTCCTCAGTGGTGAGGTCGAGGAGCTTGAGGAAGCTACGGCCGGAGAGGTTAACACCCATGGTTCGTTTCCTTTCGAAAAATGAATTACGCAAGTATTCGTGTTGCCCGTTTGACGGGCAAAACCGGTGCGGTTGTAGGGGGACCGCACCGGAAACGGAAAGACTTAGAGGTCCTCGCGCCAGAAGGGCATGCTCATGCAGCGCGGGCCGCCACGGCCGCGGGAGAGCTCGGCGGAGGGCACGACGAGAAGGTCCAGGCCCTCCTTGTACAGCACGTCGTTGGTGACGGTGTTGCGGGCGTAGACGCAGATCTTGCCGGGCTCGACGCACAGGGTGTTGGAGCCGTCGTTCCACTGCTCGCGGGAGGCCGCGATCGGGTCGCCGCCGCCGCAGGGGATCAGCTTGACCTGGTCGACGCCGGTGGCGTCCTCCAGGACGTGCTCGAGGGTGTCCTCGATCAGGCGGATGTTCACGTCGCCCGGGTTCTTGCCGGCGGTCAGCTCGTAGACGCGCAGGGTGCCCATGATGGCGGGGTGGATCGTGAACTTATCGACGTCGATCTGGGTGAAGACCGTGTCGAGGTGCATGAAGGCGCGCGAGACCGGGATGTCGAAGGCCAGGATGCGCTCGACCTTGGAGTCGGAGTTCCAGAAGATGTTCTGGGCCATGACGTCGATAGCGGCGGCCTGGGTGCGCTGGGAGATGCCGACGGCGAGGGTCTTCTCGTTGATGTTCAGCACGTCGCCGCCCTCGGTGTGGAACTGGCAGTCGCGGCGGAAGTACAGGGAGACGTCCTTGTAGTCGGGGTGGTACTTGAAGACGTACTTGCCGTACAGGGTCTCGCGGTTGCGGGTGACCGAGTACATGCGGTTGAGGTTGACGCCCTCGCCGACGACCGCGAACGGGTCGCGGGTGAAGTAGAGGTTGGGCATCGGGTCGATGATCAGGTCGGACTCGGACTCGGAGTTGACCAGGGAGTCGAGGGTCGTGGAGGCCGTGAGGGGCATCTCGATCTCGGCCTTGGTCATGCCGGCCATGGTCTTCTTGACGAACTCGAGGTTGTCCTCGATGGAGTCCAGCTTCTCGCGGACGATCTGCGGCATGTGCTTCCCGCGGATGCCGGCCTCGGCGATGTACTGGTCGGTGAACTCGTCGCGGGCGCCGGGGACCTGGTCGAACACCTCGGCGACGAGGTTCTCGAGGTAGAGCACCTCGACGCCCTGGTCCCTCAGGATCTGGGCGAAGGTGTCGTGCTCCTGCTGCGCGACCTCCAGGAACGGGACGTCGTCGAACAGGAGCCGCTCGAGCTCGTCGGGCGGCAGGTTGAGGAGCTCGTCGCCGGGACGGTGCAGGCAGACCTTCCTGAGCTTGCCGATCTCGGAAGGCACGTGCAGACCTTTCGTCATGGCCTCCTACCTTTCTTTCGGGCCCTTGTCAGGGCCGATTCGTTAGCGCCCCTCCGTGTGAGGCGTTATTGCTGACGACATATTTATATCCAAATTCAACCCATACTTCCACCTTGCCCCCGAACGGTTTTTTATAGGGGGTGAACGGCATACACATATACTTCACGCATGGCACACTTCATCTTAATAAAGTGTATTTACGTGCTTAAACGCGTTTTCAATCCAAAAATCAAATGGAACTAAACTTTATTAAACCACCCTCAGATTGCATATTTCGCGCAACTATATGAATAGAATTCGCAATTCTTGCTGTCTCTCAACCATTTTGATTTTTATTCATAAAAAAGTTTGTCCTATTCATTTTTAGCAAACAGATTACCGTTTACCAGACGTTGGATACCGTTCACCGGAAGCTTAGTATAAGGCCCGTCGAATACCCGATCGATCTTGCGTCTCCATTTGTAACAACTTGACTTTTCCGGCGGCAAAGACAAACAGACCCGCCCCCAGAAGGGGCGGGTCTGCATTCGGTACACCTAGGGCCAAGTAAGGTTTAGGCCTTCGAGGGCCTCAAGAGATTAGCGATCGAACTCGGCCAGTGCCTCGCCCAGAAGCCTCAAGCCCTCGCGAAGAACATTTTCGCTCGCGCAGTAGCCCAGGCGTGCGCCGCAGGGAAGCTCAAAACGGCTGCCGGGCACCAGCAGCACTCCCCTCTCGGACAACAGGCGCTTGCAGAACTCCTCGTCGTCCTCGGGAATATCAAGCTGGATAAACGAGGTAGACACGCCCTGCGGGGCCGTCCATGAAACGCGATGTTGCGTATCGATCCAAGCCTGCGCGATATCGCGATTGCCAGACACGATCTTGCGGTTGCGCTCGAGAATCTTGTCCTTTTGCTCAAGCACATAGGTCGCCAGGGCATCGTTGAACACGCCGCCGCAGATCATGGTGTAATCGCGATAGGTGCGGATGCGATTGGACACCTCTTCGTCGGTCACGACCCAACCCACGCGGGCTGCAGGCGTCGAATAGGTCTTAGATACCGAGTTGGTGACAATGGCCTTCTCATACACGTCGGCCATCGACATAAAGGACTCGGTGTTCTCGAGCGGCAGATACACCTCGTCACACAGCACGTAGGCGCCCACCGAACGGGCAATCTCGGCAATCTGACCGAGCGTATCGGCATCAAGCACCGAACCGATGGGGTTCGATGCGTTATTGATGCAGATGAGTTTCGTGTTGGGGCGAACAAGGCGCTTGAGTTCCTCGATATCGGGTTTCCATCCGAGCTCCTCGCGAAGCTCCCAATACTCGACCTCGGCGCCGAGCGAACGCGGGATCTCGTAGAGCGGCGCATAGGTAGGCCACTCGGCGATGACATGATCGCCGGGCTCGACCACGGCCATGATGGCGTTGAGGTTGGCACCCGTGCAGCCGTTGGTCTGCAGAATGTGATCGGGATTGACCTCGCGACGATAGAGCTTGGCGACCTCAGCCTTAAACTCCGGTGAACCCTCGATCCAGCCGTAGTTCATCTTCTCGCGATCCAGGCGCTCGTAGAATGTGGCGCCGTCCTGCTCGTCGAGCGCGCGCAGCTCGCCCATGGTAAGCGAGGAGATCGTCGACTGGGCGATATCCCACGTGGCGCTCTTCTCCCAAACGTTAAGCCACTCCTCAACGCCGATCGTCTTGATATCCATGGTTAGGCTCCAATCGCTAGAACACGGGGGTGATGCCGGCAAAGGTCATGGGAATCGAGATGATGCCCAAAAGGCAAAGAAGCCGACACCGTTGGGGGTGTTCCTATAGTTTTGTCAACTGGGCAATGCTGTTTTCGAGATTGAATCGCGACATGCTAACGCCAGGCCTTTCGGCCGATGGGCTCCAATCTGTTCGGAGCGCTTCGACTAGGCGGCGTAGGGCACCCTGTCCCGCATGATCGCGTAGATGACCTTCAGCCTCTTTCGTGCCAGCGCCTTGAGCGCCTTGCCGTGCGGCATGCCCCGCTCTCGGCACCTAGCGTAGTAATCGCCCCATCTTCCCTCTGTCCGGGTAAGGCAGTTGCACGAGAATATGAGCAGGTTCTTCAGCCTCTTGTTGCCTTGGCGCGATGCCGTCACCGAGGAGATCGAGGTCCCCGACTGGCGGTTGCGCGGCGCCAGGCCGCAGTACGACGCGAGCTTGTCGTGGCTTGGGAAGTCTTCGATATCTATGGAGATCGCGAGCTCGGAAGCGGTTTTGGGGCCGATCCCCGGCACCGTCAGGAGGCATCGGTAGGTATCGTCGCCCTCGAGGAGGGCGGATATCTCCGCCGTGATCACATCGATCTCCGCCGAGTTCTCGGAGATCCTGCGCGCGAGCAGCCTCACCGCCCGGTCCTCGGCGGCGATGGCCGCCGCATCCGGCCTTGTCGAGGAGGCCGTCGAGCGGACGAGGGCCTCGATCTTGCCGCGCGCCGCCCCGCGCGTGAGCGCCGCCGCCCTGCGGGGCCCGGCGTCGGCCACCGACCAGGCCCCGCCGAGGGATGCCATGAGCCTCAGCTGGGGACCGTCGGACAGGTCGACCAACGCCTCGAAGGCGGGGCACGATTCCAGCAGGATGCTGCGCAGCCGGTTCTTGCTCCTGGTGTTTTCGCAGGTCAGGAAGTTTCTCTGGGCGGCCAGCGCCCTCGCCGCCGCGACCGTCGGGCCCGGATCCCCGACCGGCAGGAGTGCGTCGGGGATGCCCAGCGCCGTCTTCGCGATGACCATTGCGTCCCGCTCGTCGGTCTTGGCGTCGCCGGCGAAGAGCCTGGCGGCCCCGTGTGCCGCGAGTCCCGGCAGGTACGCCGCCGACATCCCGGCCGCCTTGGCGCGGGCGAGCGCGAGGGCGCCTATGTTGCGCGACTGGTCGACGACCACGAGCGCGTCGGGGAAGCGGCCGAACAGCGAGTCCAGATCGCCCTCCCTGTTCGCGACGGGGGCGCTCAGCAGTATCTCGCCGTCCCGGGTCGCGACGCATGCCCAATGGGACAATTTCCCGACATCGAGCCCGATGACGGCTTCCGGCATTCTAGGTGGTGCCACGGTGTTATCCTCCAATCGGTAGGCCGATCGGAACCCCTCCCTGCGACACCCACATTACCTGGCCGTGGCGCTTGCGCCCGGCAGTTTCCTATCAGTCGTCCGGAGCGGCGAGCGCCCCCGGTGGCAACACCCCCCGGGCCCTCTACGGGGCAGGGGCAGACGGCCATCCGGAGGCGCCCGATCGGCGGCCCCTCGGGGCTTGCCCGTATCGTAGGCAATGCGCCGAATGCTCGCCATCGAAATTTATCGGTGGCCCACTTCAGACTGTAATGGGGGTATCAACGTGACTGCCCCTAGTCATATGGGCCACCTTATCTGATGTTAATTAAGATTCATTAAACAAGAATGGGGCGGTGCGAAAGATCCGCACCGCCCCAATGGGAGACATCTAATGGCAGCTAGATGTTTGTTTTAAGACCCGTACGGATCTTTGAAAACCTTAGAGGTCCTCGCGCCAGAAGGGCATGCTCATGCAGCGCGGGCCGCCACGGCCGCGGGAGAGCTCGGCGGAGGGCACGACGAGAAGGTCCAGGCCCTCCTTGTACAGCACGTCGTTGGTGACGGTGTTGCGGGCGTAGACGCAGATCTTGCCGGGCTCGACGCACAGGGTGTTGGAGCCGTCGTTCCACTGCTCGCGGGAGGCCGCGATCGGGTCGCCGCCGCCGCAGGGGATCAGCTTGACCTGGTCGACGCCGGTGGCGTCCTCCAGGACGTGCTCGAGGGTGTCCTCGATCAGGCGGATGTTCACGTCGCCCGGGTTCTTGCCGGCGGTCAGCTCGTAGACGCGCAGGGTGCCCATGATGGCGGGGTGGATCGTGAACTTATCGACGTCGATCTGGGTGAAGACCGTGTCGAGGTGCATGAAGGCGCGCGAGACCGGGATGTCGAAGGCCAGGATGCGCTCGACCTTGGAGTCGGAGTTCCAGAAGATGTTCTGGGCCATGACGTCGATAGCGGCGGCCTGGGTGCGCTGGGAGATGCCGACGGCGAGGGTCTTCTCGTTGATGTTCAGCACGTCGCCGCCCTCGGTGTGGAACTGGCAGTCGCGGCGGAAGTACAGGGAGACGTCCTTGTAGTCGGGGTGGTACTTGAAGACGTACTTGCCGTACAGGGTCTCGCGGTTGCGGGTGACCGAGTACATGCGGTTGAGGTTGACGCCCTCGCCGACGACCGCGAACGGGTCGCGGGTGAAGTAGAGGTTGGGCATCGGGTCGATGATCAGGTCGGACTCGGACTCGGAGTTGACCAGGGAGTCGAGGGTCGTGGAGGCCGTGAGGGGCATCTCGATCTCGGCCTTGGTCATGCCGGCCATGGTCTTCTTGACGAACTCGAGGTTGTCCTCGATGGAGTCCAGCTTCTCGCGGACGATCTGCGGCATGTG
This sequence comes from Collinsella sp. SGI.180, assembly GCF_050313455.1. Taxonomy (NCBI): domain Bacteria; kingdom Bacillati; phylum Actinomycetota; class Coriobacteriia; order Coriobacteriales; family Coriobacteriaceae; genus Collinsella; species Collinsella sp. SGI.180. The sequence continues at coordinate 136,498 of NZ_JBNPLL010000004.1, read as the reverse complement.
CTTCCCGCGGATGCCGGCCTCGGCGATGTACTGGTCGGTGAACTCGTCGCGGGCGCCGGGGACCTGGTCGAACACCTCGGCGACGAGGTTCTCGAGGTAGAGCACCTCGACGCCCTGGTCCCTCAGGATCTGGGCGAAGGTGTCGTGCTCCTGCTGCGCGACCTCCAGGAACGGGACGTCGTCGAACAGGAGCCGCTCGAGCTCGTCGGGCGGCAGGTTGAGGAGCTCGTCGCCGGGACGGTGCAGGCAGACCTTCCTGAGCTTGCCGATCTCGGAAGGCACGTGCAGACCTTTCGTCATGGCCTCCTACCTTTCTTTCGGACCCTTGTCAGGGCCGATTCGTTAGCGCCCCTCCGTATGGAGCGCTGCTTGCTGACAGCTCTAGTTATATCCAATTTCCACCCGCAATTCTACCTCGCCCCCGAACGGTCAACAAAGTACGATGAACGGTATATCGCATATGATTTCCCATGATGCACTTCAGTTTCGTAAAGCAGATTTTCCTAGGTAAACGTTATTTTTCTAGGAAATCAAGATTGAACACTCAAAGTTATCCATGATTCAAAATTGCATAGTGAAAACGGTTTTCTGCATATAAATGACGCTTGTCCTCGATTCGACCTAAATTCGATTATATTCAGCTTGCTATCATTCTTATTCATACATTCTCACCAGTTGAGTGAGGATATAGATCGCTTGTTCAAAGCACCGGACGTTAGTGCTTCGGATCGTCAGCGTAATAAGTAGGTAAAGATACCGTTCGCGCGATACGTCCGCGCCATAGGTCGACTAAATTGAGACAATAGCAAACAGTGTTAGGCTACCGTCCCTTTGGGGACTGAACGGACAGATGCATATGCCGAGCAAAATCGAAAAGAAGCAGAACGCCGCCAAGCTGCGCAAGAAACCGCGCGATTTCTCGTATACGCAAAATCGAGAGCTTAGCTGGCTGCGCTTTGATAACCGCGTACTCGACGAAGCCTTCGATGAGTCTGTGCCACTGTTCGAGCGCCTTAAGTTCGTCTCGATCTTCGAGTCAAACCTCGACGAGTTTCTCATGGTGCGCGTGGGCGGCTTGTCCGATCTGGCAGAGCTCAAAAAACAGCCCGTCGACAACAAGAGCAATATGACCGCCTCCGAACAGGTCGATGCTGTCATGGCAGAGCTGCCCGGGCTCCTTACCCGCTGGGAGTCGATCTTTAAGAGCATCGAGGACAAGCTCGACACTCTGGGCGTTCACCGCGCCCGCATCGATTCGCTTACGCCCGAGGAACATACCTTTGTAACCCGCTACTTCCAGGCCTACGTATCACCGGTCATCTCGCCGCTGGTCATCGATCCGCGCCATCCCTTCCCCAACCTGCGCAACGGCGCGCTCTATCTGGCTTGTGGCCTGGACGGCATCACCGACGAGGAGAGCCTGCTGGGCCTTATCGAGATTCCCGCCTCGATGAACCGCGTGGTCGAAATCCCCTCGCCCACCGGCACCTACTCCTACATTCTGCTCGAGGACGTCATCCTCGCCTGCCTGGACAGCTGCTTCGGCTCCTATAAGCCGCTCGACCGCGCGCTCATCCGCGTCACCCGCAACGCCGACATCGATCCGGACGGCGAGGGCGTCGAGGAGGAAGAGGATTACCGCCAGCACATGAAGCGCATCCTCAAGAAGCGCCTGCGCCTGCAGCCGGTGGTGCTCGCCGTATCGGGTTCGCTCGAAAAGCCAACGCTCAAGACCATCCGCAAAGCGCTCGAGCTTTCGCGCCGCTCGGTTTTTACCTGCGATATCCCGCTCAACCTGGGCTATGTCTTTGGCATTGAGGGCAAAATACCCGAGCATCTACGAAACGAGTTGCTCTTTACGCCGTTTAGGCCGCAGCCCAACCCCACCATCGATATGACCCGCTCCATCCGCGATCAGGTGCTGCAGCACGACAAGCTGCTCTTTTACCCTTACGAGACCATGAATCCGTTCTTGGACCTGGTGCACGAAGCAGCCTACGACCCCGAGTGCATCTCGCTTCGCATCACGCTCTACCGCGTGGCCAAACAAAGCCGCCTGTGCGAGTCGCTCATCGATGCTGCCGAAAACGGCAAAGAGGTTACAGTGCTCATGGAGCTCCGCGCCCGCTTTGACGAGCAAAACAACATCGAATGGGCCGAGCGGCTGGAAGAAGCCGGCTGCACCGTTATCTACGGCTCCGAGGGCTTTAAATGCCATTCCAAGATCTGCCAGCTCACCTATCGCGAGGGCATGGCGCTTACCCGTCTGACGCTTTTGGGTACCGGCAACTTTAACGAGAAGACGGCCAAGCTCTACAGCGACTTTATGCTCATGACCGCGCATCCCGGCATCGGCGAGGACGCCAACCTGTTCTTCCGCAACCTGTCGCTGGGCAACCTGCGCGGCGACTACCGCTTCCTGGGCGTGGCGCCCGTGGGCCTCAAGCCGCTCATCATGCGCGGCCTGGACCGCGAGATTCAGCGTGCCCTTGTCGGCGAGCCCGCCCGCGTGTTCTTTAAGCTCAACTCGCTTACCGACCGCGAGGTCATCGACAAGATCGCCGAGGCATCGTGTGCCGGTGTGCGCGTGGACATGATCATCCGCGGTATCTCGTGCCTCAAGCCCGGTGTTCCGGGCAAGACCGAGAACGTGCACGTGCGCTCCATCGTCGGACGCTTTTTGGAGCATGCGCGCGTCTATGCCTTTGGCGTGGACTCGGATATGATCTACCTGAGCTCGGCAGACATGATGACGCGCAACACCGAGCACCGCGTGGAGATCGCCTTCCCCGTGCTCGACCCCACCTGCCGCGCCCAGGTGCACGAGTACATGGGCATGCAGCTGCGCGACAACGTGAAGGCACGCAGTCTGACGAGTGACGGCACCTGGATTCCCGTGAAGCGCAAAGAAGGCGAGAAGCCCTTCAACTCGCAGGAAGCTCTGCTGGTGCGTGCCTATCGCAACGCCGAGGCCGTCGCCAAGGCAGAACCTACGCTCGCATCCAAGCCTGAGCTCGAACCGCAGCCGGCCGCACCCGAGGTCCAGAAGGTTCAGGCAACCGTCATAGAGCCTGAGTCCGAGCCTGCTCCTCGGCCCCAACCGCAGACGGCCAACCCCGCGTCCGAGAAGGGCGCCCGCCGCGAGAAGCCCGCTGGCAAGACCAAGACCATCGAGCGCCATCGCCCCGGTCGCGTGCGCATGGGACTGGGCCTGATCGGCCTAGGCCTTAAGACGCTCATTACCGGCAAGACGAAATAGACGTTTGTAGAAGCGCCCCGTATTTGAGGAATACCCCAGATACGAGGCGCTTTTCCCTGCTACCATGGTTGCGAACAATACCGCGAATGACAGGCAGGAACATGAAGCTCACCATAGAATCGATGACCTACGGCGCCGACGGACTGGCGCACGCCGACAACGGCAAGGCCGTCTTTGTGCAGGGCGCCGTGGCAGGCGACACCGTCGAGGCCGAGATCGTGCAGGACGGCAAGTCGTTTATGCGCGCCCGCACGACCGAGATTCTGGAGCCGGGCCCCGATCGCATTCAGCCCCCCTGCCCCTTCGTGGGCGTCTGCGGCGGTTGTTCGTGGGGCAATCTCTCGCGCACCGCGCAGCTTGCCGCCAAAGAGCAAAACCTGCGCTCCACGCTCGAGCGCATTGGCAAGTTCGCCCCCGAGCAGGTCAACGATCTTGTCCAGCCCATCCGCCACACCAAGGACGACTGGGGCTACCGCAACAAGATTGAGCTGGAGCCCACCCTCGTTAACGGCCGCGTTCGCCTTGGCATGCACGGCGTCGATCCCAGCAAGATCGTCACCGTAGATTCGTGCCCGCTGTTCGATAAGCGTTTTCCCAAGGCGCTCAAATCGGTCGTCGGCGCGCTCAACTATCTGAGCGGCAGTCACGATCTGGGTCTGGAGCGCGTGGGCATTCGCGCTTCGCGTCGCACCAAGGCGCTCGAGGTCGCACTTTGGACGCCCACGGGCTCCTTCCCGCGCTCGCAGGTCTCGCGCGTGTTGGCAGACGCCGCTCGCCCCACGAGCGTAGTGCGCGTCATGAGCAAGGGAGAGAAGAAGGCCCGCCGCGTCTCCAAGGTGGAGATGCTCGCCGGCGAGGGCTCCTGGACCGAGAACATCGCCGACGGCCAGATGCGCCTTTCTGCCCCATCGTTTTTCCAGGTCAACACCAAGGGCGCCGAGATTTTGATCGAGCTTGTCATGGAGGCGCTCGACCCGCAAGAAGACGAGCTTGCCATGGACCTGTACTGCGGCGCCGGCACCTTTACCCTGCCGCTCGCCCGCCGCTGTGATTTTGTTGCCGCCGTCGAGGCCTACGGCCCGGCCGTGCGCGACCTGCGCCGCAACCTCGAGATCAACAAGCTCGATAACGTCGATGTCATCGGCGGCGATGCCGTGCGCGAGTTCCCCGACCAGGATGCCGATGTCCTGGTGGTCGACCCGCCGCGTGCAGGTCTGGCACCCGAGGCAATCGACCTCATCGCCAGCACGAGCGCCCGCGACGTGGCCTACGTGAGCTGTGATCCGGCGACTTTGGCACGCGATCTTAAGTGCTTTGTCGAGGAAGGCACCTTCTCCCCCGTCAAGATCACGCCGGTCGACCTGTTCCCGCAAACCTTCCACTGCGAAACCGTCGTCCATCTCAAGCGCAACTAGACTGTTTGCCCAAGACCACACCCGATGATTTTTCTGGGACGGGGATAAAAATAAATTTGTTCCGAATGATTATTTAATCCCCGTCCCGAAATTAAACCGCCCTCCATTTCTTGGACATTGAACTGCCGCCCGAGAAAGCTAAACGCCTTCTGGCAGGTTGTCCCGGACCGAGGGCGGCCGCCTCGACCGCCCTCGGCCCTCACCCACCTCAACTGCCCTCAACTACATAGAGCTGGTCGAGAAGGGCCCAAGCTAGCAGGCGCCTTCCTCGTCGTCGTTGGGCCGGTAGGTGATGAACTCGATGACGAAGGCCAGGACGGCAGAGACGAGCGAGGCGATGATCGCGAAGATCATGTGGGAGATTCCGGCGCCACCAGGGGTCCCGTCGATGAAGTTGAGCAGGTTGAAGACACCGAGGCCACCCGAGATGTACATGAGGGCGCCCGTCATTCCCACGATGGCGCCGCCCACGGCGGAGCTCAGGCATGCCACGACGAACGCGCGCTTGTTGGGGAGGGCGATGCCGTAGATGCCCGGCTCGGTGACACCGAAGAAGAAGGCGGAGATCATCGCGGGAAGGGCGATGCCGCGGAAGCGCTCGTCCTTGTTTCTGAGATACATGGCAAAGATGACCGTTCCGAGCGCGAACCCGTGGCCGATGGTGGCGGCGAGCACGCTGTCGTGGCCGAGGGTGTTCAGGTTCATGATGGAGATGGGGATGAGGCTCCAGTGGAAGCCAAAGATGACGAGGCACATCCACAGTCCGCCGACCAGGGCGCTGCCCAAGACGGAACCAACCACGGGAAGCTGGAAGATAAACGAGAACGCCGCGCTCAGCAGGTTGGTGATGAGGGTGGCCACCGGGCCGATGACGAGGTAGCCCAAGACGATGGAGACCGTCATCGTGGCGAGCGGGACGAGGAACATCTTGAGCGCAGCCGGCATCCAGCTCTTGAGCCAGCGCTCAATGATAGAGCCGAACCACACCATGAGAAGGACGGGAATCACCGAGCTCACGTAGCCGGACACGGGCATGATGATGGGGACCCCGAGGGCGGTGGCGTACCACGAGAACGTGCCGGCCACGCCGAGGTCGATGCTGCCGAGCGCCTCGCCCGAGGTCAGGGCGACCATCGTCGGGTAGAGGAGCGCCACGCCGATTGCCACGCCGGTGAACTCGTTCATGCGGAACTTGCGCGCGGCACTGAACGCCAGGGCGACGGGAAGGAAGTAGAAGAAGCCGTCAGCCACGGTGTAGAGCAGCGTGTAGAGGCCGTCGTTTGCAAAGGCCGGGACGAAGTAGGTGATGAGGGCAAGCAGTCCCTTCATGATGCCTGCGGCGGCAAGCGGTCCCAGAATGGGCTGGAAGATGCCAGAGATGAGGTCGATGATGACGGAGGCAACGGTCTTATCGCCCTGGGGCTCGTCGTCGGCGCTTGCGCCGCCCGAGAAGTTACCGGCCTCCAGGACCGCGTCGTAGACGTCCTCGACGATGTTACCCACGACCACCTGGTACTGGCCGTTGGCTTGGATGACCTGGATGACGCCCTTGAGGGCCTCGATCTTGGCCGTGTTGGCGCGGGACTCGTCCTTGAGCTTGAAGCGCACGCGCGTGATGCAGTGCGCGACGCTGGCGACGCTCTCGGCGCCGCCTACGTTCTCGAGTATGGATCTGGCCAGATCGTCGTATTTTTCAGCCATTATTTTCTCCTTAGTGATATTGCCCGGGCGGCTAGCCCAGGTCGCCTCCGTTGGTGGCGATGGCCTGTCGGTACCAATAGAAGCTCTTCTTGCGCCTGCGCTCGAGCGTGCCGTTGCCCAGGTTGTCGCGGTCCACGTAGATGAAGCCGTAGCGCTTCTCCATCTCGCCGGAGCCCGCGCTCACGAGGTCGATCGGCCCCCAGGTGGTGTAGCCGAGCATCTCGACGCCGTCCTGCTCGATGGCGTCGCGCATGGCCTCGATGTGCTCGCGCAGGTAGGCGATACGGTAGTCGTCCTCGATCGTGCCGTCGGGAAGCACCTCGTCATAGGCGCCGAGGCCGTTGAGCAGGACCGGGCAGAGCATGCCAAAGAAGCCGGCGATGACGGCAAAGGTCAGGATGCCCTGGACGAGGACGCCCGAGACGACGTAGTCCGGGCACACCGTGAGCGACATGACCACGGAGCCCGCGCATACGATGACGCCACGCTGCTCGGACGAGCAGGGGGCCTCGACCTTGCCGGAGAGGGTGACAAAGAGGGAGCAGGACACGGCCGCCCCCAGCGCGCAGAGCAGGGCCACGGGGTCGTACCCGGCGATGCCGGTCTTGTAAACGCCGCTGGCGAACACCGTTCCGAAGACGATGACCAGGGCGGAGACCACTTGGAGGGCCCTCGGCGGTCGGCGCGTCATGACGGTCTGCCACAGGAGCCCCAGCCACGTGAACTGGAAGAGGAGCGTGAGCGCCACCGGGGCGGGCAGCACGCTCATGGCGTAGCAGTAGAGGATTGAGGTGAGGCAGGTGAGGGCTCCCAGGCCCATGAGCTTGAGGGCGAGCTTCCAGCCCACGCGCTGCCAGCGGTGCCCGAGTGCATGGCCCGCGAGTGTGGCGAGGGCGAAGAAGAGGCAGCCGAACCACGCCTGGCTCGCCACCACCTGCGCCGAGGTGAAGCCCGCGGCGTAGGCGAGCTTGTAGGTCGTGGCCATCGCGCCGTAGCAGGCGCCGCCCGCAAAGACCTGGAGCGCCGCCTTGGCCTGTCCCGCGCCCGTGGCTCCTGTCCCGGCGGCCTGTTGCTTGATTGTGTTTGTTCCTGCCATTAGGCTCCCTTCCGTCTGCTGTCTTGCAGATGCACGTCTCGTGCGTCTGTTCCCTGCAGTCGGAAGGTGGGCTCGTGCGGTCTTCTGGCGGTGCATGTGGCACCTGCTGCCAAGACGAAAAAAGCCACGCAACCGACTGCTCGGTTGCGTGGCAAAAAGGTGGCTAGCGCCCAGAAAAGTCCACGCGTTTTTAGACTGAGACAAAATACTACAACAGGTGAGATTCCGTCAAGAAAAACCGAGGAAAAAAGTGAGTCTCTGCCCGCCGTACCTGTGGCGGTCGTTCCCCGAACGGGGCGGTGCGTTGGGGACTGTCTCGATCTGTAACAGTAAGACCCGGTTTTGGTCCGTAGATGTTACAGATTTAGACGTTTTGTCGGGGCGGTTTCCGTTTGTCTTGATCTGTAACAGTTAGGGGTCAAAAGTGGGTCTAGATGTTACGGATTGAGATTGTTGAGGATGGGTGGGGGTAGCTAAAATAGCCCCGTCCCTTTTTAAACATTGGGAAATCGAGCGTGGCAAGCATAGGTCTTCGGGGTATAAGACGGCTAATTGTATGCCGCCCTATGAAAGGAACCCTTATGCCCAGCGTTGCCGTTCTTGCCGCCGATGGCTTTGAAACGATTGAATGCCTGACCATGGTCGATGTCATGCGTCGCGGCGGCGTGCGCGCCACGCTCATCTCGATCATGCCCACGCGCGAGGTCGTAAGCTCGTTGCAGATTCCCGTGACCTGCGATGCGCTCTTTGATGAGATCAACTTTGAGGAGTACGACTGCATCGTGCTGCCCGGCGGCCTGCCCGGAGCCACCAACCTGCGCGCCGACCAGCGTGTCTGCGATGTAGTCTGCGAGTTCGCCGCAACCAAGCACGTTGCCGCCATCTGCGCCGCCCCGTTTATCCTGGGCGAGCTTGGTCTGCTCGAGGGACGCCGAGCCACGTGCTTCCCCGGCTTTGAGAAGAGCTTCCCCGAGGGTGCTTATACCGGCGAGAAGGTCACGCAAGACGGCAACATCATCACTGCCAGCGGCATGGCACAGTCACTTCCCTTTGCCTTGGAGCTGCTGCGCACACTCGCCGGCGACAAGGCCGTCGAGAAGGTTGCCGAGGGCATCCAGCTATGATTTTGGCTTCGCAATCGCCGCGCCGCATAGAGCTGATGCGCGAGGCGGGCTATGACGTTCGCGTAATTCCCGCAGATATCGACGAAACACCTTTTGATGGCGAAGCTCCGCTTACGCTTGTCGAACGCTTGGCACGCGCCAAAGCCGCTGCCGTTGCCTCCGAGCACGCCGAACCCAACGAACTGACTGTCGCAGCCGATACCATTGTCACCTTTGACGGGCAAATTTTGGGCAAGCCGGCAGACGAAGACGAGGCACGCACTATGCTCCGCGAGCTTTCGGGCCGCACGCACCAGGTGGCAACCGGCGTCTGCATCGTTAAAGCCGGCGACGCTGCAGCTCCGCATGCCGCCGAAAGTCTGTCGTTTGTCGATGTGACCGACGTGACGTTCTATGAGCTTACCGAGGAGCAGATCGGGCACTATGTTGCCTCCGGCGAACCCATGGACAAGGCCGGAGCCTACGGTATCCAGGGCACAGGCGGCCGCATGCTCGTGCATGACATTTCGGGCGACTTCTACAACGTGGTGGGCTTACCCATCGCTCGCGTCGCACGTGCGATTCAAAAACTCTCGTAATTGCATCTGGCGCTGGGTATCCCCCGGCGCCTACAATTTTGCCGTACCGTACGGATCCCGACCGAGCATAAGGCCCGGCGGAAAACCGATAGGAGAAAACATGGACACCCTGCTCGAAGCCATTGACGTTTGCGATATCGATGGCTTTTGCTTTGGCAACTATACAGACGGGGAGGCCGGCACCGGCTGCACCGTAATCGTGGCGCCCGAGGGTGCCACCGGCGGCGTTGACGTACGTGGTGGCGCTCCCGCTTCGCGCGAGACCGATCTGCTGCGTCCCGAGAACACCGTCGATAAGGTCCACGCCGTCTGCCTTTCGGGCGGTTCGGCCTTTGGTCTCGAGGCGGCAAGCGGCGTGGCCCGCGAACTCGAGAGCCGCGGCATCGGCCTGCCCGTCGGCCCCACGCAGGTGCCCATCGTTTGTTCCAGCTGCATCTTCGACCTCGCCTTTGGCGATCCCACCGTGCGTCCCGACATTGAGGCCGGTATCGCCGCCGTGCGCGAGGCGCTCGACCATACCCCCACCACACTCGAGCAGGGCAATGTAGGTGCCGGCACCGGCGCCACCGTAGGCAAGCTCATGGGGCCCGCCACCTGCATGAAGGCTGGCCTTGGAGCTGCTGCCGTGGCACTCGGCACCGTCAAGGTGGGCGCCGTGGTCTCGGTCAACGCCTGTGGCAACGTGGTCGACCCGACCACCGGCGAGTGGGTGGCCGGCATGCGCGCCGCAGCCGATAGCGACCAGATCGTCGACATGGAGCTCGCCGCCCTTGCCGCCGCCGGCTCTATGAAAATGCCACTCGACCGCACCAACACCACCATCAGCTGCATCGTCACCAACGTGGAGCTCACTAAGGCCCAGGCCACCAAGGTCTCCCAGATGGCCGCAGACGCCTATGCACACGCCATCCGCCCCACACACACCACCAACGACGGTGACACCATCTACACCCTTGCCAGCGGCAAGCTGGGCAGCCAGGCAAGCGCCGCCGTTCCCCTAGACCTGCTGGGCATGCTCGCCGTAAGGGCCCTGGAAACCGCCATCGTAAACGGAGCCAAAACCGCCAAAACATCCCACGGCATCCCCGGCGTTGCGAAGTAATCCACTCGACCGTCGGTCGGAGACGGGCGGGCGTTACGTTTGCTGCTCTACAGTCCTATGCAAGACGAAGGCCACATTAAGTGGCCTTCTTTGCATGCGGAACTCGCGACAAACGTAACGCCCGCCCGTCTCCGACCGACTACCAACTAAAAACTTTTCAGCCCAGGCCCCTGTGTACCGCGCGTCCAAGATCTTCAAATTCAGGCAGCCTGACAAACGATTCTTATAGCAAAGGCCCCTTGGCCTTTAGTTTGATACAAGTTCCGCACGAGCCGGAAAGCACTTAATGTGCTTTCCGTGCGAGCAGGACTGTTCGCAGTAGCAAACTAAAGGCCAAGGGGCCCAGTCAACCTATCAGCAGCGATTACTCAACAGCTAGTTGAATTTGAAGATCTTTGAGGCAAGGCGGTATAGGCCGAGTGTGGTTTTGTCTCCAGCCCGCCCGTGCAGGTTGGTAAAGAAGCCGACCACACCGTAGCGTGCACGACGATACATACGCTCGTCGTAGGCCTTCAAATCACTCCACAATGTCGTCAGGCGCTCGTCGGCGCAATCCTCATCGGAAAGCTTGGTTAGCACCGAACAAATTGCCATCATCATGGTGAAATAGCCCATCATGTACGCGCGCAGACGCGACGACTCGACATCGCTGTACAAATGGAACGCCTCCATCATAATGCGCGTCACGCGAAACTGCTGGTCCAGACGTTTGACCATCGTGGCCTCGTTGACGCTCTGGCCCTCGCGACCGATAAAGTAACGATAGAGGTCGATGTCGGCGTAGTACATGGTCTTGCAGCGCGGCAGCGGCACATAGGCGTAGATATTGTCGACATAGAACGTGTGCGGCGGCATAGGCAGATTGGACGCGCGCAGCACATCCGTGCGATAACACAGGCTGTGCATGAGCAAATTCTGGTCCAGACGGAAATGGCCAATCTGGTCCCAGGTAAAGATCTTTTTGCGCGGCAGGGCAAACTTGTAACCAATAGCGGTATGCGTACCCTCGTAAACCTTCTCGTACACATAGTTCGAGATAAACAGATCGACGCGCTGGTCGCGCTCCTCAAAGCCACGCAGAATCGAAAGCATGGTCGAAAGCGCCGCGCCGTCGAGCCAGTCGTCCGAGTCGACGACCTTGTAGTAGGTGCCCTGCGCCTCGCGCAGGCCCGAGAGGACGGCCATGCCGTGGCCGCCGTTCTCCTGATGCACCGCGCGGATGATACCGGGGTAACGCGCCTCCCACTCATCGGCCTTAGCTGCCGTCTCGTCCTTGGAACCGTCATCGACGATGATGATCTCGATATCGGTGGCGTAATTGCTCCCCTCCAGAATGGAGGTGATGCAATGGTCCATGTCCTTGGCGGCGTTATACGAGGGAATACCGAATGATATGACTTTATGCATGGCAGGCGATAATCTCATCCGAAAGATCGAGGGCAGAGTTGGTCACGGCATCCATATCGTAGTAACGATACTCGGCCAGGCGACCCACCGGGTGGAAGTTCGTCAGGTTCTGGACGCGCTCAAGATAGCGCTCATAGAGCTCGCGGTTCTTGGGCTCCAGAATGGCGTAATAGGGCGTCTCACCCGAGCCGGGCGTATAGGCCTTGGAATACTCCTTCATGATGGTGGTCTTGCCGGGCAGGACCTGACCAGTCATGTTCTTGAACTCGGTGATGCGCGTGTAATCCTCGCTCGTGGTGTAATTGACGGTGCCCACGGGCTGGAACTGGTCCATATCGAGCGTCTCGAACTTCATGTCGAGCGTACGGTACGGCAGAGCGCCCAAGTCGAGGTTGAACAGCTCGTCGAGCGGACCGGTGTAGACGATCTCGCCGCCATAGACCTTGCCGTCGATCTTGACGGTGGTCTCGTCGATCTCAAAGAGGTCGCGGGCGTCCACGTCGCAGAACACATCAATCAGATCGTGGTCGAGCATATGCTCGAACAACGCGGTATAGCCGTCCTGCGGCATGCCCTGGAAGGGAGCCTGCGGGAAATAGCGGTCATCGTCGCCCACAAAGACGGGAACGCGGCCGGTGATCGAGGGATCGATCTGGTCGGGCGTCTGGCCCCACTGCTTCATGGTGTAATGCAAAAAGACGTTCTCGTAGACGTAATCGGCGACCTCGGCAAGATCCGGGTCGTTCTTCTTGCGCAGCTCCATGATGGGCACCTTGACGTCCTTGCCAAAGGTCTCCACGAGCTTCTGATACAGCTCCTCGCCGCGCTCATCGCCAAAGGCGAGCTTGAGGCTCGCGTGGTTAAAGGGCACGGGCATAAGGGTGCCGTTGATGTTGGCGAGCACCTTGTGCTGGTAGTCGGTCCACTTGGTAAAGCGCGACAGAAAATTGTGGACGCGCTCGTTAAAGGTATGGTAAATGTGCGGACCATACTCGTGGACCAGGATCCCGGCCTCATCAAAGCAGTCGTAAGCATTGCCCGCAATGTGGCCACGGCGCTCCAAAACGGCAACGCGATAGCCGATGGTCTCGGCAAGACGGCGGGCACAAACGGCACCGGCATACCCGGCACCGACGACAATCATGTCGTATGCGCCGGCGTTAAAGCCTTCAGGCAGGCCTGAGGTAATCTGCATCGATACTCCTTGTCAAAAGCCACGGGCTCGTTAGCTGGGCTTTTCTCGAACATTCTTCGAGACATATTTATCAGAGCGATTATAGCGCTAATGCGTCCTATAATGAGCTTGCCACACAAGGAAAGCTCAAGCACCCCGGCGTACATATTTGAAAGGTAAACCCGCTAGCAGCGGGTTTATTCGTGGAAAGCCGGGTGCCTGGAGCTTAGCGAAACGCTTGTAAGGAGTAACATGAGCGATTTCCTAAACCGTATGAAGTCTGCCGCCAAGGCCGACCTTAAGACGATCGTCCTGCCCGAGGGCGAAGATCCGCGCACCATCATCGCAGCTACCAAGATCATCGAGGAGGGCTTGGCAAAGATCGTCATCTTGGGCAACCCCGACGAGATCAACGTTCCCGGCGCTACCGTCATCGACCCGCGCAATGCCGAGAAGCACGAGGAGTACGCGCAGAAGTTTGCCGAGCTCCGCGCCAAGAAGGGCGTCACCATCGAGCAGGCTCGCGCCCAGGTGATGGACGCCACCTACTTTGGCACCATGATGGTCAAGATGGGCGATGCCGATGGTCTGGTCTCCGGCGCCTGCCACTCCACCGCCGACACCCTGCGCCCCGCGCTGCAGATCCTCAAGACCGCCCCGGGCACCAAGCTGGTCTCGGCCTTCTTTGTGATGTGCACCGACACCCCGCAGTTCGGCACCGACGGCACGCTGATCTTCGCCGACTGCGGCCTCAACATCAACCCGTCCTCCGATGAGCTCTCCGAGATCGCCATCGCCTCCGCTCACTCTTGGTCCACCTTCATGGGCAACGTTGAGCCGCACGTGGCTATGCTCTCCTACTCCACCATGGGTTCCGCCGGCGGCGAAGTCGCCAAGAAGGTCCAGGAGGCCGTGAAGTTCTGCAAGGAGAAGGCCCCCGAGCTCGCCATCGATGGCGACCTGCAGCTCGACGCCGCCATCGTCCCCAACGTCGCCCAGCTCAAGGCTCCCGGCTCCTCCGTTGCCGGCAAGGCCAACGTGCTCGTGTTTCCCGACCTCGAGGCCGGCAACATCGGCTACAAGCTGGTCCAGCGCTTCGCCGGCGCCGACGCCTACGGCCCCATCCTGCAGGGCATCGCCAAGCCGGTTAACGACCTTTCGCGCGGCTGCTCTGCCGACGACATCGTGGGTGTCGTAGCCATCACCGCCGTCCAGGCTCAGATGGCTGAGTAGCGGACGCACTCGCCCGAAGGCCGTACGGGCTAACCCCTGAAAACGTCCTCGACCAATGAAACGCCCCCGTTCTGCTCCTCCGGAGCTACGAACGGGGGCGTTTCTGGTCTGCGGAATGTTTTCAGGGGTTAGCCCGTACGGCCTTCTACCGCAACGCAACATTCAGGAGATCTGGAATGGACGGCGGCTTGGCTACGAGCTGGGGCTGAGAAACTGAATGGATGGGTGCCGTTGCTGAAAGTGCAGGCGTTGATGGCGGCAATCACTTTGGATGCGAAATGTTGGCTGCGGTTCGATGTCTGGCCCACCGGAAAGCGTGTCCTGGTTTGGAGGCGGATTGTGGGATGCAGCTTCCGCTTGGGGCTTGTTTGGGAAACTGTGGGACGGAATTTTGCTTTATTGTGGGTCGCACTTTCCGCAACGTGCCTCAACCGGAAAGCGTGTCCCAGAATTTGTGCTCGAAACGGGATGGAGTTTCCGCTGTCCTTCTGCTAGTAAAAAAGGCCTCCCGAGCTGTTGCTCAGGAGGCCTTTCGTTTACATGCAAACGAGCGCGCTAGTTGTTCGCGGTCAGACGCTCGACGTCGTGGGCGATCATGTATTCCTCGTCGGTGGGGATGACCATGACGGTGACGGCGGAACCGGCGGCGCTGATGACCTGCGGGCCGTTGCCCACGGCCTCGCGGTTCTTGTTGTTGTCGATGCGCACGCCCAGCCACTCAAAGCAGTCGCAGAAGGCCTTGCGGATCGACCAGTCGTTCTCGCCGATGCCGGCGGTAAAGGTGATGGTGTCCACGCCCGCCATGGATGCGATCATGGAACCGGCCTGCTGCATGGCCTTGTAGGCGAACATGTCGAAGGCGAGCAGGCAGCGCTCATCGCCCTCGGAGGCGCGCGTGCGGATGTCGCGAGCGTCGTTGGAGATACCCGAGATGGCAAGCAGACCAGACTGCTTGTTCATCATGTCATCGACTTCCTGATAGCTGTAGCCGCCCTCGCGCTGGAGGTAGCACACGGTGGCCGGGTCAATGGAACCACAACGGGTGCCCATCATCAGACCATCGAGCGGCGTGAGGCCCATCGTGGTGTCGCGGCACACGCCGTCCTCGATGGCGGCGAGCGAAGCACCGTTGCCCAGATGGCACGAAAGCAGACGGTGGCAGCGCGAGCCCAGGATCTCCTTGGCCATCATCCACTCGTAGCGGTGGCTCGTACCGTGTGCACCGTACTTGCGCACGTGGTACTTGTCGCACACGTCCTTGGGCAGCGCGTAGGTGTAGGCGACCTCGGGCATAGTCATGTGGAACGAGGTGTCGAAGACGGCCACGTTGGGCAGCTCCGGATACTTCTCGCGGCAATATTCGATTGCCGCGGCCTCGCCGTAATTGTGCAGCGGAGCAAGCGGTGCCACCTCAAGAATCTTGGCCATAACCTCGTCGTCGACGACCGCGGAATCATCGAAGTGCCAGCCGCCCTGAACGATACGATGCCCAATGCCATCAATCGTAAAGTCGGTCTTCTCAAGCTCCTCGAGCACACGAGCGATAGCAGAGCGATGATCGGGGAAAGGGACCTCCTCGGTCTGCTTGGCGCCACCGTTCTCGGAGTGGCCAAAGACGCCCATGTCCGATCCGATACGCTCGCAGTTGCCCTTGGCGAAAACCTTGCGGGTATCGGTATCCAAAAGCTGATATTTAAGGCTTGAGCTGCCGGCGTTGACAACAAGTACGTTCATGAGACTCCTTTGCAGTGCAATACGGTCGACGCAGACCCCTTAAGGCGGCCGCATGTTAATAAGAAGTTATCATATCTTGATAAATATCTATCAGCATATCGCCCAACGAGCGCAAAAGAGGGGCCGAACGGCGCTCGATCGCCCAGCCCCTCCCCTCTTGCAATTACTTGCCGTTGACGATGCGCTCGACGTCGGAAGCGATCATGAACTCCTCGTCCGTGGGGATGACGAAGATCTTGACCTTGGAATCCTTGGCGGACAGGCACCAGGCGCCGTCGCCACGCAGGGCGTTGCGGGCATGATCCATCTTAACGCCCATAAAGGCCAGACGATCGGCCACGCCGGCGCGAACGGCCGGAGCGTGCTCGCCGATGCCGGCGGTAAAGACCAGGGTGTCCATACCGCACATGGAAGTGGCCATCTCGGCAGCCTTGGCGGCAATCTTGTAGACGAACATATCGAAGGCGAGCTGAGCCTCGGGGTCACCAGCAGCGGCGAGCTCCTCGACGTTGCGGCAGTCGTTGGTCTTGCCGCCGGTCACAGCCAAAAGGCCGGACTTCTTGTTCATCATCTCGTCGACCTCGTCGAAGGTGTAGCCACCCTCGCGCTGCAGGTAGCACACGGTAGCCGGGTCGATGGAGCCGCAGCGGGTGCCCATCATGACACCGTCGAGCGGCGTCAAGCCCATGGTGGTGTCCATGCACTTACCGTCCTCGATAGCGCACAGGGAAGCGCCGGAACCGATGTGGCACACGACGACCTTGCGAGCCTCGCCGTTGGTCATCTCGGCAACCTTCTTGGAGATGTAGCGGTAGCTGGTGCCGTGGGCGCCGTACTTACGGATGTGCAGCTTGTCGCAGACGTCCTTGGGCAGGGCGTAGGTCTTGGCGACCTCGGGCATATTGAAGTGGAAAGCAGTGTCGTAGACCGTGACGTTGGGCAGGTCGGGATACTGCTCGAGGCAGTACTCGATAACGTTGGCCTCGGGGTTGTTGTGCAGCGGGGCGAGCGGAGCGACCTCGCGGATCTTGGCGAGGACGTCCTCGTCGACGAGGGAGGAATCGCCGAAGTACCAACCGCCCTGAACGATACGGTGGCCGATGCCCTCGATCTTAACGCCGTTGGCCTCGAGGTCCTTCAGGACGACCTCGATGGCGACCTTGTGGTCGGGGAACTCGATGTTCTCGGTCACCTTCTTGGAACCGTTGGCAGCGTGGGTGAAGGTACCGCCGGTAAAGCAGACGCGCTCGCAGGAGCCCTTTGCGGACACCTTGTGGGACTTGGTATCGATGACCTGATACTTAAGGGTCGAAGATCCTGCGTTGACGACCAGAACGTTCATGTGTCTCCCTACTAACAGGCGGTGTGGCGCCGCCAGGTTACATACGCTTCAATAATAAACCCAAACGCCCTCGCGCTCGGGTTTATTACGTTGATATATAAGTTATCGGTGCCTAAGCTTTCGCCTCATCCCACGGAAGAAGCGCCCTCAGATGAGGTTCTCGCCCAGGTTTTTGCCGCCGAGGACGTGCATGTGGAAGTGCATGACGGTCTGGCCGGCATTGACGCCCTTGTTGGAGATGACGCGGAAGCCGTCCTCCAGGCCCTTGGCCTTGGCGACCTCCTGAATGGCGTGGGCCATGGCGCCCATGGTCTCGGCAGGTACGTTGTCGGCGATGTCGCTGTAGTGCTTCTTGGGAATCACGAGGGTGTGGACCGGCGCCTGGGGGTTGAGGTCGTCGAACGCGATGACCTGATCGTCCTCGTAAACGACGGTTGAGGGGATCTCGTGGTTGGCAATTTTGCAGAAGATGCAATCACACATGGTTGGTTCCTTTCTCACAGACCAAGGTAGTCTTTTTGGGACGGGGCTTTTTTGACTACTTTTTCGCAAGCGCAGGCACCTGGCGAGCCGTCGCGCAAGGGTAGTCAAAAAAGCCCCGTCCCAAAAAGACTACCCCAAAGTAGGCTGCGAGGTGGTTAGAACGAGAGGCTATCGTCGGTGTTGGCGGCTTCGCCGTCGGCGAGCACGTCGTTGCCGTCGACGTCCTTAAGAAGCACCGAGACCTTCTGCTCGGCATCGGACAGGCGGGTACGCAGGCTCTTGAGGAGCTCGACGCCGCGGGTATAACTCTCGAGCGACTCCTCGAGCTCCATATCGCCCGACTCCAGGCTGCGAATAATAAGTTCCAACTCCTGCGAGGCCTGCTTGTACGTAAGCTGCTCGACCGGGGTCTTCTCTGCCATATCTATTTCCTTTCCTAAAGGTCTATCACTATGAAACGCGGCCTACTCGACCGTATCGACCGTTGCTGCCACGTTGCCGTCCGCCATGCGCACGCGGATGGCGTCGCCCGGCTTAAAGGTCTTGGCGCTCGTAGCCACACCGTCCTCGCTGTACGCGATGGAGTAACCGCGGGCAAGCACCTTGAGCGGCGACAAGGCATCGAGCGACGCAGCAGCTCGGCCCAGGTCGGACGCGGGCTTGCTGAGCATCGTGCGCCCCTGATGCTCCAGACGGGAACTCGCAAGCGTGAGCGCATGGCGTTTGCCATCGAGCCCCGAGGTGCTTGCAACCAGACGCTCGGGCAGGCGCTCAAAGTCGGAGCGGAAGGCCCCAACCGAACGCGTTATGGCGCCGGACAGACGATCGGCCGTCAGGGCAAGCTCAGACTCGCGGCGCTCGACCATAAATGTGGGATCGTTGAGGCACGGGCGGCACGCGGCCGCATCGAGCGCGTCGCCCAGACGGGCCGTATAGGTGTCCCAGGCACGACGACCGCGCTGGTCGAGCATCTCCAGATCGACCTGATCCGACCCGATCATCGAAGCCATCGCGGCGCCCAGACGCTGATGGCGCGCCTCGAGCACGTCGGCCAACTCCGTCATAGCCGGCGCAACCGATTCGGCCGCCGCCGTGGGCGTGGAGGCACGGCGATCGCTCACCATGTCGCAAATCGAGGTATCGGGCTCATGCCCAATGCCGGTCACCACGGGCACAGGACAAGCCGCCACCGCGCGGGCAAGCTCCTCGTCGTTAAAGGTCATGAGGTCCTCGAAGGAGCCGCCGCCGCGCACCAGCAAAATGCAATCGGGCGCCGGCGTAATGGAAGCGGCGCGACGCAAGCCCTCAATGAGCTCTGCCGGCGCACCCTCGCCTTGAACCTTGGCACCCACGCAAACGAGCTCGACGAGTGGGTTGCGACGACGCAATGTGCGCTTGACGTCATCGATTACGGCACCCGAAAGCGAGGTGACGACCGCCACACGCGAGCAGAACACCGGGATGCGGCGCTTGCGCGCTTCGTCCATCAGGCCCTCGCGGCTCAGCTTTTCGGCCAGTTGCGCCACTTGCTGACGCAGCAGACCCTCCCCCGCCAGCGAAAACGAGCGGGCGACAAAACTCATGCGGCCCGTGGGCTTATAGAGATTGAAGCTACCCTTAAAGCTCACCTGCATGCCGTCGCGCAGATCGAACGTGCGCTTGAGATAGGCGCCCTTCCAAATGATGCAGTCAACGGCGGCCGAATCGTCCTTAATCTGGAAGTAGCAGTGGCCGCTTCGGGCATTGGGACCACGAAAACCCGTGACCTCGCCCAAGACACTCAGCTGCGGAATAGCATCGAGTGCACCGGCGGCGATCTCCACCGCCTGGCTCACGCTGAGTTCCTTGCGCTCCTGATCGTCTGAGCCGTCAAACTCGGCGGAAACAGCATTGCCGGTTAGATTCCAGCCTGCCACGCAGCCTCCTTTCGTTATCGTGCACAAAGGCTCCAGCCCTGCGCAAATTCAAGTCCAACACATAGTACAGCGCCGCGGGGACACAAATCCCCGCGGCGCCTGTCAAGCCAATTTGTTATCGGTTGGAGTTTCTGTTGTAGCGAGCCATCAGGTAGAGCAGCTGAATGATCGAGGTGAGCGCTGCAGCAACATAGGTAAGCGCGGCTGCCGTCAGGACCTTCTTGGCACCGTTGACCTGCTTGGAGCTCATGCCCGACCGCTCGATGTACGCCACGGCGCGGCGGCTGGCATCAATCTCGACCGGCAGTGTAACCAGCTGGAACAACACACTAAACGAGAAGAAGATCAGCGCGAGGGTCGTGAGTCCCGCGATGTTCATAAACAGGCCCATGAGTAGCACGATGGTCCAGGTGTTCTGGGTAAAGTTGACGACCGGGACCAGGGCAGTGCGCACCTTCATCATGGCATAGCCGCTTTGTCGCTGGGCGGCGTGGCCCGCCTCGTGGCAGGCGACGGCAACGCTTGCGACCGATCCGCCCGAACGGTTGGCATCCGAGAGATACAGGTTGTTATCCTGCGGGTTGTAATGGTCGGTGAGCTCACCGGCGACGCCCTTGATACCCACGGCATTGCAACCGCTGGCGTCGAGCATGCGGCGCGCGACCGCAGCGCCCGTGTCGCCGTCCGAGCGAACCTTGGACCAGGTTTTATACGTCGAGTTGATATAGCTCTGCGCGGCAAGACCGAGCACCGTACAAACAAGGACGACCAGCAGGTACAGCGGGTCGATGCCAAAGCCATAACCATAGTAATAGGGCATGCGAATTCCTCCGAATCGAGTTACACGTTGGAGGCATTCTACCCATTCGACTGACCAGCAAATCAACATCGATGTTTTGGCAATGTCAGCGAAAACGGCCGAGAGCGAGCAAGGTGACGTGAAAGAGAAGCGACGCGTACTTTGGCACGCGAGCAACGATTGAACGTCAGATTGCCGCTCTCGGCCGTTTGCAGCGTCGAGCTGTTACGCGGTTTGGTAAAACCGCGTAACTATATACCTATAACAACTCAATCTTTCCGTCTTTCACGGTGAGCCCCATGTTGCCCGAGAGCAGATCGTCCAGGCGCGAGCCCACAAGCTCAAAGCGCCAACCTTCGCGCAAAGGGCTCTGCTCGGGATGCTCAATATAGTCGGCCAGGTCATCGCGCGAGGCAATGACCGAGGTCGCCACGCCCGAACGCTCGGCAACCAGGCGAATGAGCGCGTACATGAGATCCGTCACGCTCTCCAGCTCCGGAGAGATCTGGCGATGTCCGCGCACCATGAGCGGCAGGCGATCGTGCGGGCAGCTCGCGCCGCGCTTGATGGCCATGAGCGCGCCGTCCACATCGCGCTCCCCCAGTTGATCGGTGCCGCGGATGCTGCGGAACTCCTCAACGCGCACAGGATTGCGCTTGACGAGCGCCAGCAGCGTATCGTCGGACATAACCCACTTGCGCGGGATGTTGCGGCGCTCGGCGCGGTCCTCGCGCCAGGCGGCAAGCTCGCGCGCAATGCCCAGCTGATGGCGGCTACACGAGTTGATGCGCTTGACCTTGCGGAATGCCTCATGGCGGTCGGCGCGGTAGTGCGACTCGTCGGCCAGCGGGCGCAACTCGTCGAGCACCCAATCCACGCGGCCCAGCTCACGCAGGCGGCTCATCATCTCGGTATAGGCGACGATCAGATACTTGACGTCATCGATCGCGTACTCAATCTGCTTATCGCTCAGCGGGCGGCGCGACCAATCGGTCAGCGACTCGGTCTTGGGCAGCGATACGCCGCAGAACGTCTGAACGAGCGCGCCGTAGGAAATCTGCTGGCGCTCGCCCAAAAAGGCGGCGGCGACCTGTGTGTCAAAAATCGGTCGCGGCAGCGCGCCCACGGTGTGGAGCATGACCTCCATATCCTGCGAGCAGGCGTGGAAGACCTTGACCACGCTCTCGTCGGCCATAAGCTCGGCCAGCGGCGATAAGTCGTCGATCACCAAAGGATCGACCGCGACGCTCTCGGCAGGGGTGGCAATCTGAACCAGGCACAGGCGCGGATGAAACGTGCGCTCGCGCAAAAACTCGGTATCGACGGCAATCGCATCGAACTCACGAGCGCGCTGACAAAAGTCGAGTAGAGCCTGATGTGTGGAAATGTACATATCAACCCATCGAATAAGGTTAGGCCCGAAAAACACGGGTAGGATATCGGCATTGCCCTACAACTATACTCGGTTAGTCACAGAACGGGAACGTAAGTATGCGCTGCCTTATCATCCACAACCCGGCATCGGGTCCCAGCTCCGATGAAATCTATGCATTCACGCACGCTCTTGCACAGGGCGGCGACGAGGTCGTAATGCGCTTTATCGGCGATGGCATGGAGCCCGAGGACGCGGTAGCGGACGTTCGGGAGTTCGACCGCGTAGTCGTTTCGGGCGGCGACGGCACCGTCTCCAACGTGCTCGACCAGATGCGCGGGTGCGGTGTCCCTACGCTCATCTTCCCCTCCGGCACAGCCTGCCTGTTCTTTAACAACATCGGTAATGCCCCCGAGGCGGCGGCGCTTGCCAAGGCTTGCCGCGCCGGCCGCACGGTCAAGGTGGACATGGGTGAGCTCTTTTGGATCGACGAGAACGGTAACGAGAAGCGCCACGGCTTTATCATCATCGCCGGCTCGGGCTTCGACGCCGAGATCATGATGAAGGCCGCTCCCACCAAAAACGACATTGGCGAGATCGCCTACTTCCTCTCCGCGCTCGCCACGCCCAACCCCACGGTGGCGCACTTTACCATTGAACACGACGGCATGGTCGAGGAGCTCGACGGCATCTGCTGCATGGCGGGCAATACCTCAGTCATCCAAAACGACATCAACCTGTTCCCCAACTGCCGCATGAACGACGGCATGGTCGACATCGTCGTTATTGAACCCGTGCGCACGGTGCAGCTGCTCCCCACGGTAATCACCGCCGCGCTCGACCCCGCCGGCAAGGTGCTCGGCCGCCCGCAGTTTAAGATTATCCAGACCAAGGAAGCCAAGATTACCTGCACGCCGTCGCTGGGCATGCAGTTCGATGGCGAGATCATCTCCAGCAACTCCGGTGTCTTTGGCGCCCGCGCGCTTCCGCAATGCCTCGACCTCATCGTCGACGAATTCTCACCACTCGGAAAATAGGAGAACCCCGTGAACGACAACCCTATCCTTGGCTTTATCGTCATCGTTCTGGCCCTGCTCGTGGGCTACGCCATCAACCTGATTCACCGCCGAAAGAAGTAAATCCACATTGGTATGATATTCATCCAATCACCGAGGAGAAGTCCAAGGGCAACAACATGGCCGCCATGGGTGTTGGCGCCATCATCATCGGTGTCTGTGGCTTCGTGATCTATCGTCGCAAGAAGGCCTAAGAACCCCACACCTTAAGGCGCGGGCGGGATGGCCAAGGTCGCCCCCCGCTCAGCCCGCCCCTTCGACCGGCGGGAAACGTCGCTGAAATCTTTCAAAAAAGATTCCCCGCAAACACTTTGCTGTGCTATAGTGCAACGCAACTGAAACAAGGTGCGACTGCGCCATGGCATCACGAAAGGAGCCACCAAGATGAAGAACGCGATGAAGTCCCTCAACAACTGGTGGTGGCGTGATGCGAATACGATCGGTCGACAGTGAGTCCCTCACGCCTGTTTTTGCGCTCTAGGTGATTGAAAGGCCTCCGGTTTCGACCGGGGGCCTTTTTCTATCTCGAGCCCGATCGCATTCGCATCACGCGCCTCCGCTTTTCCCTTGCACTCCCCTTCCGAAAGGATTTTCAACATGTCTCAGAACACCACCGCCCAGCCCCGCACCGTCCAGACCACTGACCGCGGCAAACTCGACCTCAAGGCACTCACTCTCTATGCCATCCTCCTCGCCGCCGGTTTCGTCCTCAACATGACCGTCTCCAAGTTCTTTAGCGGCCTCACCGGAGGCTTCCTCTCGCCCGAGTTCATCATCGCGGCTTTCTGCCTCGAGATTCTCATCGTCAAGCCCAACATCGGCCAATCCGCGATTATCGGCCTCCTCGCCGGCGTGGTAATCCAAATCACCGCCTCCGTCAAGGGCCCCGACCTGATCGCCGAGCCCGTCGCCGCCATGGTCATGGCTCTGCTCGTCTCCGTGCTCGCCGACTCCAAGGTCAAGGGCCTGCTCCCGCTCGTCAGCACCTTTGTTGTCACCTTCATCTCCGGCATGATCTACGCGGCGATCTTCTCCTTTGGCGTCATGAACAACCCGGCTTTCATGGGCGTCATGGCTCCTGTCGTCGTCGCCACCGGTGTTGCCAACGCCATCATCGTGACCGCCCTCTACATCCCCATTAAGAAGGCCCTCAAGCTTAACGACTAAGTAGCTGACAGGCCACACGCAGGCACCGCCGTCTTCAACGCCATCCTGGTCCAGGCCCTCAGCATTCCGTTCAAGAAGGTCTTCTCCAAGTAGTAATACTTGCTACCATGTAGACCGCCGGTCGTTTTGCGGCCGGTGCTCTTTTACGATAGAAAGGCCCCCATGAGCTCCAGCAATACCATCATCAAGCTCGATGACGTCTCATTTTCCTATGGGCACGAGGCGCAGAATGCCCTCGATCACGTCTCACTCGCCATCGAAAAGGGTGAGTTTGTGGGCGTCATCGGCCCCTCAGGCGCCGGCAAATCGACGCTTGCCGCCGTTATGAGCGGAGCCATCCCCCACCATTACACCGGCCAGCTCTTTGGAGCCACGCTCGTCGATGACCGCGACACCTGCGAGATCACCCTCACGGATATCTCGCGCGTGGTGGGAAGCGTGCTGCAGGACATCGATGCCCAGATGGTTGCGCCCATCGTTGAAGACGAGATGCTCTTTGGCCTCGAGAACTTTGGCATACCGCACGATCAAATCGAGGAGCGCATCAGCCAGACGCTGACGACCGTCGGCATTAGCGACCTGCGCCACCGCGAGATTGCCACGCTTTCGGGCGGGCAGAAGCAGAAAGTCGCAATCGCCGCGATCATCGCCATGGCGCCCAACGTGCTCGTGCTCGACGAGCCCACGGCAGCGCTCGACCCGGCAAGCTCCACGCTCGTTTTTGACACGCTGCGCCAGATCAACCGCGAACACGGCATCACCGTGGTTGTTATCGAGCAGAAGGTCGCGCTGTTGTCGAAATACTGCAGCCGCGTCCTCGTCATGGCAGACGGCAAGCTCGCGTTTGACGGCGAACCCCACCAGGTCTTTGCCCACGCAAGCGAGCTGCGCCAGATGGGCGTCGACAGTCCCCGCGTCGCGCGCATCGCGAACAGCCTGGCAGAAGTGGGTCTGTTGCCGAGCGATCAGGCGCCCTGCCTCAATGTTTCCGAAGCGCACCAGCTTATCTCGTCCTTACTTGCGGATGCAACGAGCAAGGACGCGCCCGCCGATGTGCCCGAGACCTCTCCCCATATCCCGGCGGTTCCCCGCGGCGTCAATCAGGAGCCAGTAGTCGAACTCACCGATGTGACCTTTGCCTACCCCCATGGCGGTGCCTCGGTCAGCAACCTCAACATGTGCGTCTATCCCGGCGAGCTCGTAGGCATCATCGGCCAGAACGGTGCTGGCAAGACCACGCTCACCAAGCTGTTGAACGGCCTTCTGCATCCAGCGTCGGGGACCGTGCGTATGGCGGGGATGAACACCGCCGACGTCCCCACCAGCGCGATCGCTGCAAAATGCGCGACGCTGTTCCAGAACCCCGACCGCCAGCTCTGCCGCGACACCGTACTCGACGAGGTTGCCTTTGGTCTTGAACTGCACGGTGTCGGCACCGACGAGGCCCGCCAGCGTGCACGGGTGGCGGCGGAGCGCTTTGGGCTCCCCTTGGGCGAATCGCCGTTCTCGCTTTCGCGCGGACAGCGACAGATGGTCGCCCTAGCGTCCGTGGTTGTGCTCGACCCACAGGTGGTTCTGCTCGATGAGCCCACGAGCGGCCTCGATTACCGCGAGTGTATGACCGTGATGGAGACGGTGAGCGAGATGGCCGAGCGCGGCTGCGCCGTGATCATGGTGTGCCACGACATGGAGGTCGTCTCGGACTTTGCCCAGCGCCTGGTAGTCATGGCAGACGGACGCATCCTCGAGCGCGGCGACGCGAACCGGATCTTCGCCGACGATGCCCTCATGCGCGCCGCCTACGTGGAGCCACCGCAGGTTGTGGCCCTGTCCAAAGAACTCGCGCGCGACGTTTCGCCCCGATTCGCCGGAATCAGTCAGGTCTCCGATCTGGTCGACCTGGTAAAGGAGATGCTCAAGCATGACTAACGTGATCGACTACGTGCCCGGAGACTCACTGCTGCACCGGCTGAACCCCGTGACCAAGCTAGCCCTGGCCGCGGCTATTATCTTGGCGACCTTCCTCGGCGACACTTATGTGCTCCTGATCGCCCTGCTTGTGCTGACTTTTATCTTGGGCATCTACGCCAAATCGACCGCAGGCCTAGTCTCGCTCGTCAAGCTCATGGTGCCGCTCTCACTAATCATGCTGGTCCTGCAGACCGCCTTTATCCGCACCGGAGCCCCCATCTTTGCCTGGATTACCACAGATGGTCTTATCACCGGCACCAAGGCGGCGCTTCGCCTGCTCGGCGTGGCGCTGCCGCTCATCCTCATGCTCACCATCACGCAGCTCGGCGATCTCGCTAACGCTTGCGTGGAGGTGCTGCACGTGCCGTACCGCTATGCGTTCACGTTTACCACGGCACTGCGCTTTGTACCGGTCTTTAGCCAGGAGATGAACGCCATCATGGAGGCGCAGACCGCACGCGGCGTTGAATACGACACCAAGAACCCCCTCAAGAAGATCCAGCTCATGCTACCGCTCTGCGTGCCGCTGCTGGTGAGCTCCGTGGGCAAGACCGATGCCACTGCCCTGGCGGCCGAGCAACGTGGCTTTTATCTGCGTACGCGCGCGAGCTCGTACAAGCGCTATCCCATTAAGGGCATGGACATTGCCATACTTATTGCCAGCATTGCCCTCATCGTCCTCGGATTCTTGTTCTAACCTGCCAAAAAGGGACAGGTTTATTTTGGTCGGTTTTATATGGGCAAATGTCAGTCTCGTCCTTTAAGCTCCAGCACCAAGCAGCAACCGACAAATGCAAAAGGCCTCGGCTCGCACAAACGAGCCGAGGCCTTTACTGTTTTCCCAGATAAAACCTACCAAAATCAACCTGTCCCTTTTTGGCAGGTCGAGAGCTACAGGCGGTAGGGGGCGCCGCTGCGGATGATGGATTCGCGTACCAAAACGTCCATGGCGTCGAGGGTGATCTCGGGCATCTCGCGATACTTTTGCAGCACCGAAAGCTCCGTGCAGGCCAGAATGACGCGGTCGCAGCCGCTGCGGGCAAACTCCCACATCACTCGGTCAAACTTATCCATATCGGGCTCGCGTCCTGCCTTCACGTCATCGTAAATCAGCGACATCACATCGGCCTGGCGCTTCTCGCTGGGATAAACGACTTCGACGCCCGCCGCCTCGCACTCGCGACCGTAGACGCCGGCACCCACGGTGCCATCGGTACCCATGATGCCGATCTTGCGCACCGGCTCGGCCGGCATGCTCAAGTTGGGGTCGAACTCACACTCCCCCATCACCACGCCGGCAAGCGCATAGCGCACCGACTCGCGCGGCATATGGATGATGGGGACCGAGGTAAACGACTGAATCTGATCGTAGAAGTAGTGCGACGTGTTGCAGGGAATGGCAATGTGCGCGCAGCCCAGCGTCTCGAGCGCCTGCGCACATTCCTTCATGGTCGCCAGCAGCTCGGTATGGTCGCCGGTCTTAATGGCCAGCGTGCGGTCGGGCATGGTCGACTTAGAGAGCACCACCATGTCGATATGTTCCTGATCGCGGGCGGCCGCCGTGTGACGCACCACCTGGTCGTAGTAATACGACGTGGCCTCGGCGCCCATACCGCCGATAACTCCCAGCTTTTCCATCGCCGCCTCCTTGGTGACGCTCGCAGCATTGCGCGTATCATACCCGCGCCCGTCCGATACAAACCGGGCGGGCGCGACGTTCATCCTATTTGTAATACGTCTTAAACAGCTTAAAGTGACGCAGCTTGGTGTGCCACATGCGCAGCCAGCGGTTAAAGACAAAGTCGCCCTTCATAAACGAGGGGTCGGCGGCCTTACCCTCCTTGACCAGGCGATGCGCCTTAGCGCGCAGCTCGGGATCCTTGACGTATTTATCGACCACGCCCATGGGGACAACCATCCACAGCGCCTCGTTCTGCGCCGTCACAAACTCGGGCTCAAACGGGCGGTTGTACACATACTCGTCCACTACGTACTTGGCAACGTTAAAGCCACTGTTGGTGACGTAGTAGTTACTGCGGCCCTGACGAGTGTTGAAGTCGAAGAACTTAAACGAACCGTCGCGCTCGTCGTATTTGACGTCAAAGTTGGAGAAGCCCGTAAACTTGAGGTCCTCGAGCAACTTGCGCACGCCGCCCATGAGCTCGTCATTGGGCTCGGTGATGATGCAGGCGTGGTTGCCAACGCCGTGAGGCTGGTGCTCCTCGAGCAGCACGTGGCCCAGGCACATCATGCGCACCTTGCCGTTGCGGTCGGAATAGCTGGTAAGCACGCGCATGTACTCGTCGTTGCCGGGCACGCGATCCTGCAGGATCAGATCATCGGTGTAGCCACTCGCATATACATCGCGAATGACCTGCTCCAGCTCGGCGCGATCGGCGATCTCGTAGGCCTTCTTCTGGCCCTCGAACTCGTGCTCCCACCACATGATGCCGTCGGAAGGCTTCAGGATCATTGGGAAAGGAAAATCAATCTGGTCGAGCACCTCGGCAGGAGCCTCGCCCTGGGCGTTGAGCATGGCCATGGTAAAGGTAAACGTATGCGGATAGGGAACACCGTGCTTCTCGCACAGCTCGTAGAAGATTTCCTTCTTCTGGCACTGTTCGAGCATGCTGTAGGGCGCATAGGGCGCGATGACGTTTGAGGCAAGCTCGCCGGCATCCTGAGCCTGTGCGGCAAGCGCGACATAGTTGTCGCCGCAGCCCATGAGAATAATCTTCTTATCGGGATTGGCCTGCGCGACACCGTTAATGGTCTCGATCATGACCGGCATGGTGTCGATATCCACGTTGGGCGTGTAGTCGATAATCTGGCTGCGGTACGCAGGACCGGTCTGGTACTTGCCAAAGACCAGGCTCTTGACCTGATACTCCTCGTAAAAGGCGCGCGCCACCGAATAGGCGTTGATGTCGCCGCCGAGCAGCACGGGGATAAACTCGCGCTCTGTAAACTGCAATGCCATGGAAACTTCCTATCTAGAACTGCCCACGACGGGCGGTCTTTATGCAACCTGTTTATTTTAGCGTGCCGGACCGTTTCCTCCTAAAGCTCCACTGTATCTATGACAATCAACGCAATTATCCAGCATGAAGGCCGTGCTCACCGCCGTATGACAAACGGTAATGAACCCACCGTTGTTGTAGGGTTCAGCATATTGATACCCCCGAGTGAAAGGCGCACGCGTGATCCAGGAACTTCCAACCGATAACCCCATCCTCGATGCCGCAAAATGCGAGTTGGCGCAGCGCGCGCAAGCGACTGCTCCTCTGCGCACCGCAAACGACGCTTACGACGGTGCTGCCTACATCACCTCCATCAATACATCGGCGCACAAAGGCACGCGCAAGACGCCCGTCGCCGGCGGACACGATACCGCCATCGAGCAGTTTGGCCTCGTCTCCGATGCCCACGCCGGGGACAACATCAGGGTAATCAAACTCGGCGACGGCACCTGTTCGTTCACCCCCCCGCCCAGGCGCTCAACGAAGTAGGGCAAGCTCGCCGCAATGGGGCCTTATAGCCACAAACCCCAACGTTGAGATAGCCTTCACAGTCCAAAGCCCGTCCCAAACAGGCCCCCGTAACGTTAAAGTTGAACTCTATGGTTTCTCAACAATTCACCATTCCCGCAGGTCAAGGCCAAAGTCTCAAGTTCAACTTGACCCTTTAAAACCTTTAAGGTTCAAGTTGAGGTCGAAAGCAGTAGTAGAATACCTGAGGAACAATAACCTACGATTGATTGCAGAGGGACTGGATGCAGCATTCGAATCATCGCACCGCAGCGCTCATCGCGTCGAAGCCGGCTCGTATCATCACGAGCGCCGCGCTCGCCGTTGCGTTGACGGCCACGCCGATGCTCTCCCCCGTCGCGGCGTATGCCGCCTCGCAGGCAACGCAGGATCAGCTTGCCGCCGCCCAGCAGAAGATCGAAGCCGCCACGAGCGCCTACAACGATGCCCGTACCAAGCTCGGCGATCTGCAGAAGCAGATTGACGCCAACGAGGCAAGTATCGAAAAGATCGAGGCGAAGCTTCCCGATCAGCAGGAAAAGGCATGCACCGCCATGCGCGATCTGTACAAGTACCAGAAGGGCACCAACCCCATCGTGAGCTTCCTGGTCAACGCACAGAGCCTGGGTGAGTTCATCACGACCTGCAAATACACCAACCAGATCACAAGCTCGAGCGTCGACGAGATCGAAGAGCTCAATAACATGCAAACCGAACTCGAGCAGAACAAGGCCGAGCTCCAGCAGGCCAAGTCTCAGCTTGAGGCAGAGCAGAAAAACGCCGAGGATGCGCTGGCGCAGGCCCAGCAGCTCCGCAGCGAGGCACAGGCAAAAGCCGAGCAGGAAAATGCCGCCGAGCTTGCCAAGCTTGAGGCCGATAAGGCCGCTGCCGCCGAGAAGCTCTCGGGCGAGGGCGTGAGCGGCAGCAATTCCAGCAGCCAGGCCACCAACGCCAACACCACCATCGACACCACGGTGAACAACGCCAACACCGGTAGTTCCGATTACGATTCGTTCATTAATGAGTGGACGAGCCGCATCGACAATTACCTCGCCGGCTCCCCTATGGCAGGCCAGGGCTATAACTTTGCCGTCGCCGCTTGGAATACCGGTGTCGACCCCCGTTGGTCCCCCGCCATCGCCTGCATCGAGAGCACCAAGGGTGCTTATTGCGCCAATTCTTACAACGCCTGGGGCTGGAGTGCACGTGGCGGCGGTTGGCGCAGCTTTGGCAGCTGGAGCGAGGGCATCTTCGCTCACGTTGCCTATCTGGGCGCCAACTACGGCTCCACCCTTACCCCGGCTGCGGCCAAAAAGTACTGCCCACCCACGTGGCAGGACTGGTACAACAAAGTCGCCGCTCAGATGAACCGCATCTAAGTGCAACTGCAAAGGGCCCCAATGGGGCCCTTTTCTTTTAGGCAGCGGAGGTATCGACGACGCCGGTCGCATTGGCAACCGCGACTATGACGATCATGCATAGGAGCAGCACACCCAATGCCTTGAGCCAGAGTTTCGCGAGTTTCTTGCCGCGATAGCTGTCGAGCAGTGCGAATCGCCGACGAAGACGGCGCTTATCGAGCAGCGCAAAATGCGTAAGCGCCATAAGGCCATCGACAAAGAAAAAATACTCGATTATGAGAAGCCACGTCGGGTAGCTTTGGTTTGCTCCCGTGGGTTGAAAGACGGCAAAGTGACTTCCGGCAAAGAACACAAGCAGCGAGAAGCAGACGAGCGTATTCCAAATGCGCCCCAGGGACTCCGGAACGCGAGAGAGCAGACCGCATGCAGCGGAGGTGGCAGGCCTAGGAAGCCTTGCGGGGTTCTGGAGCCCTTGGGGCGTCAACAACGTCTCCGAGGCCGGAGTACGGACAGGCGCAGGCGCAGGAGGCCGCACGGGGCGACTCAGATCGTATGCCGCGCGCGTCGCCCGTCCCAATGCTTCCGCACTCGCAAAACGCTTGGCCGGATCGAGCGCCATCGCCATGCAAACGACATCGGCAAGTGGAGTGGGAATGCCGCGCACCTCGCATTGCTCGCGCATGTCGAGCCCTGGTTTAGGGTCGACTCCCGTCAAACAAAAGAACAGCAGGGCACCGAGCGCGTAGACGTCGCTTCGCACGCTCGTCTGCCCAAACCCATACTGCTCGGGCGGCGCATAGGGCCGTGTCCCAAACTTGACAGTATCGGCATCGGCGCCATCGCGCCACACGCGCGCGATCCCCAAGTCGATAATCACCAGCGATGAAAGCGTCAGGCCGTCATCAGGCGTATAGTTGGCACCTGTCACGATGATATTCGACGGCTTGAGGTCGCGATGGATCACCGGCGCCGAAGCCTCTCCCGCCATTGCAAAACCGGCATGGAGCTCGCCAACGGCGTCGCAAAGGACAGGATACAATTCACGCGCATAATCGGGAGCGGATCCCAGACGGTCCACCAGTGCCCCGAGTGTCTCCCCTTCGATGTATTCCATAACCACGTTGAGCTCGTCGCCCGCACGACGACAATCGACGATTCTGGGCAGGTGCTCAAAACGCCTGCCTGCCCGCTGAGCGGCAAACAGACGCTCGTATGCCCCGCCGATTTGAGCCGAAGCATCGATACGTTTACGGACAAAGGGACCGAGCGAACCACCGCCGGTTCCTTCAAAGTACACGAGCTCGGTTGTTTCAACGGACGAGCGCTTAAGTACACGCTCCACGCGATAGCTGTCGTCGCGATCGAGCGACGCCAGGTGCTCGGCAAGCGCTGCGGTCAGCTCGTCATTGGAATATGTTGGGGTCTGAGTATCCATAGCCTCCATCATAGCGCAGGGCGCAGACACCCCATGGCATCCGCGCCCCGTTCGTTTGCATCGTTGTTCGACAGCTCCGCCGGCTCAGATATCAGCGGCTAATTCACCGTCTCCTCGCCAAAGCGATACAGCTCCTCGTTGACCTTTTGGAGGCTGCACCCGCGATCGATGCAAAAGATGATAATCGCATCGCGGCGGTCCTTGCAGTTAAGGACGCTTACCCCGGCAGCCGTCAGCGCACGGTTGGTCTCTTTGAGCGTCAGCGCCATCGCAAAGGCAATCTGCAGCACCTTATTGCGACTCGGATGACGCGCACCGGTAAAGATCTGATAGCCAAAGGTCTCATTGAGATCGGCCATACGAACCACGCGCGAGCGCTCCAAGCCCTTTTCCTGCAGTAGCTGCTTCAGGTAATCCGAAAGCGACGGGGCGGCAAAGTCGTGCTCCCTGATATAGCCATCGATGTTCGGCGCATCGAGAAGCTCATTGAGCAGCTCCTCGGTCAGCTTTTTATCGGGCATACGACTTCACCTCCCATCCGGCGCAACGGTAGCGACATGCTAGGCCAGCACCCAGCTTGCAGTGGCAGACTTATCAAACATGTTGGCAAAATACAGTGCCTTCTTGATATCGCCATCAAAGTAGATATTGCCCGCCACGGAGCCACCGGCGGAAAGGGTACCAGACTGCAGCTCATCGGAGCCCTCGCTGTAGTAACCCTGATTCTGTTGGGCGCCGTTGGCGTCCTCGCCCTTCCAGTCGTAGATATTGTAATCTGCGCCCTCATCGCCATTGTTGACGTACGTGACGTGAATGCCCGTCATGGTCGAACCGTCATAATTTGTAAGGCCGGGCTGGACGGAATCGACAACGACGGAAAGACCGGCAGCTGTGGTCACCGTCGTGCCAACCGCCAGGTCAGTCGTAGGCTGCTCTTCCTTCTTCGCCTCTTCCTTCTTGTCGCCATCGCCAGCGTCCTCGGTGACGGTCGCCTTATCGCTACCACAACCGGCAAGAAGACCGGCAGTCCCCAAGGCGACGGTGGCGAATGCGCCAAGTGCAGCGCGACGGCTCAGCAGCACTTCGTTTTCGAGCTTTTTCATTATGCATCCTTCCTACGATCCGGCTACCGCGCCGGTACACAGCACATCGTAGGAAGGATTAAACTTGAATTCATTAGCTGAGAGCTAAGGTTGCCATATAGAAGAGCATGAAGCGCGTGTCCATCGCCGATGACACCTCGAGGCTTGCCAACATCGATTTGAACTACTGGTTCTACGCCTGCAGCGCCTTGCCTCGATTTCCGACATGGCGAACCTGCACGGCGTGGTCCATACGGACGACGACGCTCTCGAGCATGCCCTGCACGCTCGATGCTCGCACGAGCTCGACAGAATCCTGGTAGATGCGGGCTGAGAACCGCCCAAGGGTCGCATGGGCCCGACCACATTCAACAACCACAAGGCCATCGTGGGCGGCAATGACACGGCCTGCGGCTCAAAGCAGACGATGGGCGCGATACGCCGCGACGACGGCGAGGGGCAGGCGGGTTAGCTGACGGCTGGATGAGGCTTGGAACTGAACCAAATAGCACCCCTGACGGCTGCGCAGACGTCTTTCCTGCGCTGCTGCCAGGAATGAGTGCGCCGCCCCAGCGTTGCAGGCTAGGCGTTGGGCGTAATGGCGCGTAGCAAGAACCGGCCTACCCCTCATTGAGATATTGCCTTCGGTCGGCCATGTGCTTTCCGGCGAGGGAACTTCCATGACGCAGTCCGTCCGAAATCGTCTCTCGGAAATAGTCGTCTTTCTCATCGCAGAGATTCTCGAGCTCCACCACTCGCGATGCCAAACGGTCTGAGACCTCGCGCTCTATTACGAGATCGTCTGACAGCTGAGCGTTTTCTTCCGTCAGCCGAGTATTCTTTTCCAGCAGCTGATCTTTCTCATGCGAGTTGTTGGCAACGTAGGCGACAGCCCCAATGGCAGCCGCCCAGGCAATCCCCTTCTTATGTTCTTTGACGAATTGGACGGCTTTCGCTGCGCCCTCCTTAACGATATCGGGAATGGCTTCCACCTTTTCTCGGGTGGCCTGCATGAGAGGCTTCTTTTCCGCATCGTCAAGCTCAAGGTCGGTTTCCGTCAGCGTTGTCTTCACGCTCTCTTCCTGCTGCTCGTCCTTGAACTCGAACTCTTCCATTTCAGCCTCCATTCCTTCCTCTTTGGCGTATTTTACCCCGTGCTTTAGGCCGATTACTCAGTTGCCAGCTGATTTGTGACCACAGCGGATAATGCACTCGCAAGTTGACCTATGTCCTGCCAGGAGATCCAGTGGAGTCTATTGCAGTGACGCTCATCGGCGTCACTGCAACACCGATCGGAGTGGTCGAGTCCAACTCGCGCAGCCGCGCGGTTATGGAGCTCAAGATCGACGAGCTCACATCGAGCGAGCCTACAAACTCGAGCAGGAAATGGCCGTGGTCAGGCTCGACGTTGACGCGCTTTTGCGATGGGCTGGCATGGGGGCTGGCGATTGCGGCCTGCATCCCCGTGTTGCTGGCGGCGGTGCTCTCGCGCCAAACGCTTGCGCATTCGGATTGCTACACAACGAATGAAACTTGTTGATGCGGGGCGCGATTCATTCAGGGTCCGCCCCCTCGCTTCATCCTCAAGAAGCTCGTCGAAGCCTACCCCACCGTTACGGATTCCCCGGTAAAGGCACTGATCATCAACAGGACAAAGAACACCAGGCAGCTGACACTCAGCGGGTACGCAATAATCAGGAAGACGACCCCCGCCGACATTGGTTTTACCGTCGGCACGGCGTTGCTCACGATTGCGGCAGAGCCAAATCGTCACGCCAATAGCCACGATCAACAGCAAACTGCCGCTGCCGCCAACCCGGCAAGCGCAAACATAACGCCAATGCTCACAGCAATAACCGGAAGCAACAACAAGCCGCATCCACACCCACCGGGACTATAAACGGCAGACTGTCGGCGTCGCCCCATCGTCATTCCAACCTCAACATCTTTGAACACTACAATGCGATAGCCTGCTGAACAGGAACGATCTTATCCAGTTCCGGCTCGATGCGCCTCTTTTCCGCCTCGAGGTCAAACGCTATCTGGGCGCGCAGCCAATAACCATCCGTTAGGCCAAAGTAGCGGCAAAGGCGAAGATCGGTGTCAGCCGTAACACGACGCCTCCCCAAAATAATCTGCCCAATACGCTGTGCCGGAATCCCGGTCTCCTTAGCAAGACGATATTGAGAAATGCCCATAGGAACAAGAAATTCCTCTTTGAGAAGTTCACCAGGAGTCACCGGTGACAGCAAATCGGGCGCGGTCTCATCACTTGTGATAATCGACGATTTCGACATTCCAAGCCATCCCCTGTCTCCACTCAAAGCAGACCCGATAGCGCTCATTAACACGGATACTATATTGGCCGGCGCGATCGCCCTTCAACGCTTCAAGACGATTGCCCGGAGGAACGCGAAGGTCATCAAGTGAAGCACAAACCTGCAGTTGACGAATCTTCCTCAATGCGACCCGCTCAAAGGGCACGAACCTCCTGACCCGCACACCCATTGCAAAACGTTCGGTATCCTCATCTTTGTACGATGCAATCATAGTATCGCCTTACGTTAATAACGTCAAACGTTTCTACAGACATACATCTCTATTATACCGTACATTTGTTCGTATTTTCTAGAACATGCGCCCGCGCCGATTAACCAAGCAAAAGCAATCGTTTGTAGACATCGAGGCCCTTGAGTAGGATTTCCTCGTCAAAGAGCATGGTATCGGTGTGAAGGGCGCTCGTGGCATAGGCGGGACAGCCATCCGAATCGCTCGGGTTTTCTTGACCCTCCGGCACACCCGTGCCCAGCAAGAAGAACACGCCCGGCAGATGGCGCTGATAGAACGCAAAGTCCTCGGCAATTAACAGCGGCTCCTCCACAAGCTGCAGGCCGGGCAAGGCAGGCGCGACGCTGGCAAACAACTCGGGGTCGTTGTCGACCGGCGGATAGCCCTCGGCAAAGTCGAGATCGTACGTGCAGCCCGTTGCAGCGCATGCCTCATCAAGCACGCGGCGCACGCCCTCGCGCGCTCGGTCGAACATGCCGTCCGTAAACACACGCAGGCTTCCGGCCACATGGGCCTCCCCCGCCACCGCGTTGCAAACCGTACCGGCCTGCAGCAGACCAAACTTGCCGATACAGGGCTCGTCGCCGCCCAGCTCGTCCATCAGCTCGCGCTCGGCAACCAAAAACTTCGCTGCCGCCAACGCGGCATCGTGCGACTCCTCGACCGGCACGCCATAGGTCTTAGCAATATGGATGCTCGTACCGTGAATATAGATATGCGTCTCGCTCGAACGCGCCAGCAGCGGACCGGAACAGCTCGCCAACGTGCCGGCAGGCAGATCGGGCCACACATGGAAGCCAAAAATGCGGTCGACCCCATAGCGCTCGAACACGCCGCTCTCGCATACCGTCTTGGCACCACCGGTCGTTTCCTCGGCCGGCTGGAACACAAAGAGCACGTTGCGCCTCATGGCGCCCGGCTGCTCGCGAATCGTACGGTCGACATACGTCGCGGCGGCAAGTGCCATGGCCATGTGACCGTCATGTCCGCAAGCGTGCATCTTGCCGGGATGGGTCGAGGCAAAGGCCGCCCCTGTCGCCTCCTCAATGGGCAGCGCATCCATATCGGCGCGAATCGCCGTGGCATGCGCGGCATCAACGCCGGCGTCGAAGAAAGCGCAGACGCAGCTGGGGCACGGATGGGTCACTTCGCAGGTGAGCGGTGCCAGCACGCCCTCGATATAGGCAATGGTTAGCGGAAGATCGAAATCGAGCTCCGGAATGCGATGGAGATCGCGGCGATAGCGACGGAGTTCTTGGAGCTCGGTCATAGAGGATCCCTTCGTGAGGCACATTTGTTGCAACTTATTGTGATACAGGATTGTGGCGCACATGTTTCCAGCATATCCCTGCATTTTTTAAACGTTATATACGAATACTCTTGTTTGGTAAAGTGCAACGTGATAGGGTCTTTACCACTTGATAGAGGCGCGGGCACGAAGAGCCGCGGGCGAGCCGGCAGGCTTTGACCCCGCGGGGAGGCGAAACCCGCCGAACTGGGTTTTTCGGGCACGAACAACCTGGTGGGCCTGTGGGAAACACCCACAGGACTGTCTGCAGCAATGCGGGAGCGCTATCCGGACATTGGGTCCACGCTATGCGGATTCGATGCGCAGATGGCGCCGTCTGGATAGCGAGGTTTACGGGACATGGCATTGACCCCCAACGAGGCATATGCGGCCAAGCAGCCGTTTGTGGACAAGGAGACGCTCGAGCATATCATCGAGCAGTTTCCCACGCCGTTTCATCTATACGACGAGGCGGGCATCCGCCGCAACATGCAAGAGGTGCGCGACGCCTTTGCGTGGAACCCGGGCTTTAAGGAATACTTTGCCGTCAAGGCCAACCCCAACCCGGCACTCATCTCCATTCTCAACGAATACGGCTGCGGCTGCGATTGCTCGAGCTATACCGAGCTCATGATCGCCCGCTCGCTGGGTATCACGGGACACGACATCATGTTCTCGTCCAACGACACGCCGGCTGCGGACTTTGAGCTCGCCGACAAGCTGGGTGCCATCGTCAACTTTGACGACATCAGCCACATCGAGTTCTTTGAGCGTGTTGCGGGGCCCATCCCCAAGACGGTCAGCTGCCGCTTTAATCCGGGCGGCCTGTTCCAGCTCTCCAACGGCATCATGGACAACCCCGGCGACTCCAAATACGGCATGACCACCGAGCAACTCTTTGAGGCCTTCCGTATGCTCAAGACCAAGGGTGCCGAGGACTTTGGCATCCACGCCTTCCTTGCCAGCAACACCGTCACCAACGACTATTACCCCAAGCTCGCGCGCATCCTCTTTGAGCTTGCCGTGCGCCTGGAGCGCGAGACCGGCGCACACGTCGCCTTCATCAATCTATCCGGCGGCGTCGGCATCCCCTACCTGCCCGAGCAACAGGCCAACGACATTCACGCCATCGGCGAGGGAGTGCACGCGGCATACGACGAGATCCTGGTCCCCGCAGGCATGGGCGATGTGGCAATCTACACCGAGATGGGCCGCTTTATGATGGGCCCCTACGGCTGCCTGGTCACCAAGGCCATCCACGAGAAGCAGATCTACAAGGACTATATCGGTGTCGATGCAAGCGCCGTCGATTTGATCCGCCCCGCCATGTATGGTGCCTACCACCACATTACGGTGATGGGTCAGCCGGGCGGCGCCGACAAGGGCACAGCGCCCGTCACGAACACCTATGACATCACGGGCAATCTGTGCGAGAACAACGACAAGTTCGCCATCGATCGCGAGCTACCGCATATCGACATGGGCGACCTGCTTGTAATCCACGATACCGGTGCGCATGGCTACTCCATGGGCTACAACTACAACGGACGGCTGCGCTCCGCCGAGGTCCTGCTGCGCCCCGACGGCGCGGCCGACCTCATCCGCCGCGCCGAGCGCCCGGGCGATTACTTTGCCACGCTCGACGTGCTGCCGTGCGGCCGAGAACTGTTGGCCAAGTCGCGCGCCGAAAGTGCCCGCCGCCGCGCCCAAGACGAGCGCCTGGCAGTCGCCGCCCAATGGAACAAGCGCATCCAGATCGCCGAAGCGAAGGAGAAGAACATGGACATCCGCAATCTCGAGGGCTCAATCGTCGCCCTGGTTACGCCGTTTAAAAAGGACGGCAGTGTCGACTTTGATGCGCTCGAGCGCCTTATCGATTTCCACCTGCAAAATGGCACCGACGCCATCCTCGCCCTGGGCACCACCGGCGAGAGCGCCACGATGACCGACGACGAGGACAACTCCGTTGTCGCCGCGGTGGTCAAGCAGGTTGCAGGACGCGTCCCCGTCATCGCCGGCTCGGGCTCCAACTCCACGCAGACCATGCTCACCAAGTCGCTCACTTACCAGGGCTTGGGAGCCGACGGCCTGCTGCTCATTACCCCCTACTACAACAAATCCAACGAAGAGGGTATCTACCAGCACTTTAAGACCGTCGCCGATGCCGTAGACATCCCCTGCATCCTGTACAACATCCCCGGCCGCTGTGGCTGCGGCATCAGCGAGCGCAACGTGGAGCGCTTGGCCGCGCACCCCAACATCATGGGTATTAAGGAAGCCTCGGGCAACGTCGCCTACGCTGCCAAGATCGCCCACCTGCTGTCCGACGACTTCCGCATGTACTCGGGCGAGGACGCGCTCACCGTGCCGCTCATGAGTCTGGGTGCTTCGGGCACCATCAGCGTGTGGGCCGACGTGCAGCCGCGGCTCGTACATGACATGTGCCGCGCCTATCTGGACGGTGACGTGGCACGTGCCCGCGATATCCAGATTGCCGGCCAGCCGCTCATCAATGCCCTCTTTAGCGAGGTCAACCCCATCCCCGTCAAGGAAGCGCTCGCCCAGATGGGTATGATCGAGGCAAACTACCGCATGCCGCTGTGTCCCATGGCAGACGACACGCGCTCCGCACTTACCGATGCTCTGAAGGGAGCTGGTCTGCTTGATTAAGACCGTCATTATGGGAACGGGCCGCATGGGCTCGCTCATCCGCACTACCGCCGAGGGTATTGTCGACGCTGACGGAGAGCCCGTTTTTGACATCGTCGCCCAAATCGGCTTCGACTTGTCAGAGCTCGAGAACGCTCCGGCAGCCGACGTCATCATCGACTTCTCGAACGTTGCGACCTTCGACGCCGTCGTCGCCTATGTCGAGCGCACGGGCGCGGCGTTGGTCTCGGGCACCACAGGCTATACGCCCGAGCAGATGGATCGCCTGCGCGAGCTGGGTCAGAGCGCCCGCGTCATGCACTCCGGCAATTACTCCATCGGTATCGCAGCCCTGCGTCATCTGGTGGCACAGGCCACGCGAGAGCTGCCCGGCTTTGACTGCGAAATCGTCGAGACGCACCACAACCAAAAGGTCGACGCCCCCAGCGGCACTGCCAAGTTGCTGCTCGACGCCGTCGTCGAAGCCGAGCCCGAGGCAGGCTACCACCCCGTCTATGGCCGCGAGGGCATGTGCGGAGCGCGCGACCCCAAGGAGATCGGCATGCACTCGCTGCGCGGTGGCACTGTCGCCGGCGTGCACAAAGTGAGTTTCTTTGGCCAGGACGAGGAGGTCACGCTCGCGCATCGCGCCACGAGTCGTCAGATCTTTGTCAACGGCGCCTTGGCAGCCGCGCAGAAGCTCGTCACCCGCGAACCCGGCTTCTATACGTTCGACCAGGTCATGTTTGCCTAACCAGGTATCAACCGGATCCACCCAAAGGAGAGACCGCAAATGAGCAACGCAGCCGAAATGGATGCACAGGAGATTATCAACTATATCGCCACCGCGCCCAAGAAGACGCCCGTCAAGCTGTACGTGCGCGAAAAGCCGGGCATGAAGGTCCAGTGGGGCAATGCGCATGTCTATGGCGGCCGCCGTGGAAAGACTGTATTTGGCGACTGGGATGAGCTCAAGGCAATCCTCGACGCCAACGTCGATTCCATCGATTACTACGATGTGGAGAACGACTGCCGCAACTCCGCCGTGCCCATGCTCGACCTCAAGGGCATCAACGCCCGCATCGAGCCGGGTGCGATCATCCGCGACCGCGTCGAGATCGGCGACCGTGCCGTCATCATGATGGGCGCCATCATCAACATCGGCTCCGTCATTGGCGAAGGCTCCATGATCGATATGGGCGCCGTGCTGGGCGGTCGCGCCACCGTGGGCAAGAACTGCCACATCGGCGCCGGCACCGTGCTGGCAGGCGTCGTGGAGCCCGCCAGCGCCACCCCCGTCATCATCGAGGACGACGTTATGATCGGCGCCAATGCTGTGGTCCTGGAAGGCGTGCGCGTGGGCAAGGGTGCTGTCGTTGCCGCCGGCGCCGTGTGCGTCGAGGACGTCCCCGCCGGCGCCGTCGTGGCCGGTGTCCCCGCTCGCGTTATCAAGATGCGCGACGAGAAGACCGACAGCAAGACCGGTCTCGAGGAAGGCCTGCGCCAGCTGTAGGGTTACGCGGTTTTACCAAACCGCGTAACGGCTCGACGCTCCAAACGACCCAGAGCGGCAATCTGACGTTCAATCGTCGGGCATGGCCAGAAGGTCAATGCCCTCCTCTTTCACGTCACCTTGCTCGCTCTGGGTCGTTTTCGCTGACTTATGCTCAACCTGCAGTGCAATTCAGCCCCAAGCAAAAAAGGCCGAAACCCCATCCAGGGCTTCGGCCTTTGCTTTCCCGCTGTAGGCGCAACGCAACCTATCGATTCTCGATGCTGCCGATGTTTTTGAGCTCGATGGAGATGAGGCCGTTGGGCTCGTTGACAAACTCGATGTACTCGGAGTTCGAACCCATCTCGACCGGGAAGCTGATCTCGATGCCCGTGTCGGTACGAATCTTGTGATTGCGTACGGCCGCGCGCTCGACTTGCTTGCGCTCCACGGGCACGCGCTCGGGCACCTTCTCCTCGGTCAGCGCCGCACGCACGCTCTCCTTGATGACCGGCTCGTCCTCAAAGACCTCATCGACGATATCCCAAGGCGGCAGCTCCTCGTCGTCTTCAACCTTCTCGGCAACGGCGGCTTTGACCTTGGCGAGCGCTACGGCCGTGTTGGCGCCGTGCTCCTCGGCGACCTCCTCGACCACGCGCGTCACCGTGTCGATGACCTCCTTACCCGAAACCCCCGTGTCGCACTGCAGCAAGCCGTCGGGAATGAGCATGCGATCCTCGCCGGCAATCTTGCGCTTCTTATCCACATAGCCGATCTCCATGGTGCTTGCACGCACGATGGCATAGCTCGGCACCTTTTGCGAGGGGTTTGGCAAAATGGCGTAGTGGCGCGCGATGTCGTTACGAACCTCGCCCTCTTCGCGACCCACCTCGTGCATGAATGCCTGCTTGGAGCCCAGCAGCATCACGGCAAACCAGCGGGCATCTTCATCATCGTCAAAGTCCGCCACAAGCACGTCAGTGGACTCGGCTTTCTCGGCCTTGGTGAGTTCGGAAGAGATGAACTCCGCAATCTGCTGAGACAAGTCCACGAACTCACGCTCACCAAAGAAATAGCCCTTGAGCTCGCCGCCAAACGCAGAGTTCTCCGCAAACGTGGCGCGCTTATTGTCGGCCGAGGTACGTGCGCGGCGCAGATGCGTGGTCACAAAGCTGCGCACGGTACAGCTTTCGATATCCAGCTCGCGCTGGCTCATGACG
The DNA here is from genome assembly GCF_050313455.1 of Collinsella sp. SGI.180. NCBI lineage: Bacteria > Bacillati > Actinomycetota > Coriobacteriia > Coriobacteriales > Coriobacteriaceae > Collinsella > Collinsella sp. SGI.180. Next base: position 93,927 of record NZ_JBNPLL010000004.1, on the reverse strand, counting down.
TTGACGGCAGAGTCAAAGTCCAGGATATGCAGAATCGCGTGATTGATTTTCATATACGGCATTCCGTTCTAGATCGCTTTTGGCACGAACCAGTATAGCGGTCGAGTCCGCCCCAGGCGCATCGAAGATTGATGCAAAGCGACCTGTTCCCAATGCATCAAAAAGGCGTCCGGGTCACATGGGCCCGGACGCCTTCGTTGTAGCTTTTCGCTCTAGCGAGCTTGATTTAGCAGGAAAAGTCGACGCTGTCGATAATGTCCTTGAGGGCCTTTGCGGAGACAGTGAGCTCATGCTGCTCGTCATCGTTCAGCGGCACGGGAACGCGGCAGACGACACCGTCGCGACCAACGACCGTCGGCATGGAGATGGCCAGATCGGACAGGCCGTACTCGCCCACCATGAGCGAGGAGACGGGCAGAACGGTCTGCTCGTCACGCATGACGGCAGTGCAGATGCGCTTTACTGCCATAGCGACACCGTAGTAGGTGGCGTGCTTCTTCTCGATGATGGTGTAGGCGGAGTTCTTGACGTCCTCGGCAATGCGCTTCTCGGCAGCCTCATGCTCCAGGTGGCCATGAAGCTCGCAGAAGGTGTTCAGCGGCACGCCGGCAACCTGAGCGCTGGACCAGGCGACAAACTCGGAGTCGCCGTGCTCGCCCATGACATAGGCCTGAACGTCGCGCGGGTCAACCTCGACGTGGGCGCCGAGCATTTGCTGTAGACGGCCGGTGTCGAGCACGGTGCCGGAGCCGATGACATGGCCCTCGGGCAGACCGGACATCCTGATGGCGGCGTAGGTCAGAACGTCGACCGGGTTGGAGACGATGAGCAGAATGCCGTCGAAGCCAGACTTCTTAATCTCGGGAATAATGGACTTAAAGATGCTGACGTTCTTGTTGACCAGGTCCAGGCGGGTCTCACCGGGCTTCTGAGCAGCGCCAGCGGTGACGACGATCATGGCGGCGTCGGCGACATCAGAATAATCGCCGGCGTAGATCTTCATCGGCTCGGCAAACGTCATGCCGTGCGCAATATCCAGGGCCTCGCCCTCGGCGCGGTTCTTGTCCACGTCGATGAGAACCATCTCGGAGAACAGACCACTCTGCATCAGCGCGAACGCCGAAGACGAACCGACGAAACCGCAGCCGACAATAGCGACCTTCTTCTCGTTAACCATTAGAAACTCCCATCTCTCTCCACAAACAAGCCGCCCGGGAACGACCCGAACGGCTTGCCGTAATCCCAATACATCCAATCGGGACTTTGATTATGCTCCTATACGCAGCCAAAAATCGACCGTTTACCGAAATTGTTTGCAGGATTCGTAAAATAACTGCACGAAATCGGTTTCGAGCTATTGACGAGCCCGAATAGTCTTCTAATACAGGCCCGCCTCGCGGATGGCCTCGACAGCCAGAGCGATCTGATCGGGCGGCAGGACCAGCGCCATGCGCACGTGCCCCTCGCCCGAAGGGCCAAAGCTCGCGCCCGGCGTCACCACAACGCCGGCCTTCTCCATAAGCTCCTCGCAAAACGCCATGGAATCGGTGCGACCACCGGGAAGCTTGGCCCACACAAACATAGAGCCATGCGCGTTGGGACGCTCCCAGCCCAGGTCCTCAAGACCGTCGCACAGGGCATCGCGGCGCTCCTGGTACTTCAGACGTTGCGCCTCGACCTCATCGCGCGGACCATTGAGGCAGGCGATGGCGGCCTTCTGAATCGGGAAGAACATGCCAAAGTCGATCTGGCTGCGCAGCTTGGCAAAGGCAGAGACCACATCCTCACGGCCGACCAAAAAGCCGATGCGCGCACCGGTGACGTTAAACGACTTGGAAAGCGAGAAGAATTCCACGCCCACCTCGAGTGCGCCGGGATACTGCAAGAAGCTGCCGCCGGGCTCGCCGTCAAACACGATGTCGGAGTACGCGTTGTCATGGACGATCAGCAGGTCGTGCTCGCGGGCGAAGGCGATAATCTCCTCGTAGACCTCGGGCGTGCCCACCGAGCCCACCGGGTTGGCGGGCAACGACACGATCATGTACTTGGCACGATCGGCCACCTCGGGATCGATGCCCGCCACATAGGGCAGGTAATTGTGCTCCGCCACCAGCGGATAGTACTCGAGCTTGGCGTCGGCGATCTTGGCGCCCGCCTCAAAGACCGGATAGCACGGATCGGGAACCAGAATGGTGTCACCCGGATCGAGCAGGGCCAGGCCCAAATGACCCACGCCCTCCTGCGTGCCGTTGCACGACTGCACCATGGACGGCGTAATGCCCGAAACGCCAAAGCGACGCTCATAGTAATCGCACACGGCCTGCTTAAGCTCGGGCAGGTCGCGCAGGGAATACTTCCACATCTCGGGATTTTGGGCGGCCTGCGTGAGCGCCTCGACCACGTGGTCGTACGGCTTAAAGTCGGGCGTGCCCACGCTCATGTTGTAAATGGTCTTGCCCTGAGCCTTCAGCGCAAGAAGTTTGTTGTTGAGCGAGGCGAAGACCTCCGCGCCAAAGCGGTCGAGACGCTGCGATGCCTGCATGGTGCCACCTTTCGATATAAAAAATACGGCGCTCCGACAAGAGCGCCGCGCGATACGGGCCATCAGATTGCAAAAGTGTAACGCTTGCAACCCCCGTATTGGTTCAATTTAGCCAACCTTAGTCAATTGGATTGAGCGCGTCGATCCGCGCAAGCCACAGACGCGAGCTGGCGTCACTCGGCATACGCCAATCGCCGCGCGGGCTGAGCGTCACCGAGCCCACCTTGGGACCATCGGGCAGACAGCTGCGCTTAAACTGCTGGGCAAAGAAGCGACGATAGAACGTACGCAACCACGTGTGGACGGTCTTGGCGTCATAGACACCCTCAAAGCTCTTGAGCGCCATACGGTAGATCTTGCCCGGCTCAAAGCCAAAACGCAGCAGGTAATAGAGGAAGTAATCGTGCAGCTCGTACGGGCCCACCAAATCCTCGGTCTTCTGCGCAATCTCACCGTCGCCCGTGGGCGGCAGAAGCTCGGGGGACACCGGCGTATCGAGGATATCGAGCAAGACCTCGGCAATACGCCCGCCAAAGACATCGGCGGCATAACGTACCAGATGGCGCACAAGCGTCTTGGGCACGCTCGCGTTGACGGCGTACATGCTCATGTGGTCGCCGTTATAGGTAGCCCAGCCGAGCGCCAGCTCTGACAGGTCGCCCGTGCCGATGACAAAACCGCCGGCCTGGTTGGCCAGATCCATCAGAATCTGCGTACGCTCGCGGGCCTGGCTGTTCTCGTAGGTCACGTCTTGGACGGCCGGATCATGCTCAATGTCCTTGAAGTGCTGCTCCACGGCCGTGTGGATCGAAACCTCGCGGAAGCTCACGCCCAGGTCGCGAGCGAGCGACTCGGCATTGGACTTGGTGCGACGCGTCGTGCCAAAGCCGGGCATGGACACGGCTGTGATACCCGTGCGCGGCAGTCCCAGTGCATCGAAGGCACGCACGGTCACAAGCAGTGCCAGCGTGGAATCCAGGCCGCCCGAAAGACCAATGACTGCAGCCTTGGTACCCGTATGGGCAAGGCGAGTCTTGAGGCCGGCAGTCTGCAGATTGAGGATCGTCTCGCAGCGCCCGGCCAGGTCACCATGGTCGGCCGGCACAAAGGGCGCGCGGGGGAAGACACGGTCGATGTCGAGCGCATCGCGCAGGACAGGTTCTTCGGCCAGCACGCCCTCAAACGAAAACTCAACGGCTGTGGCCTCCGGCGCATCGTCCGCGCGCGTCCACGTGGTCGAACGACGACGCTCGGCAACCAGACGGTCGAGGTCAACGTCGGCCACCGCCATATCGCAGGTGAGGAGCTTCGTGGCGGCGAGCTTCGAACCGTTTTCGTAGACGAGGTTCTCGCCCGCAAAGACCATATCGGTCGTGGACTCGCCCTCGCTCGCGTCCGCGTAGGCATAGGCACAGTACAGGCGCGCACTCTGATTGGAGATGAGGCTGCGGCGATAGTCTGCCTTACCGATAATCTCGTCCGAGGCCGACGGATTGAGGATCACCGTCGCACCGGCAAGCGCCATCTCGGTCGAAGGGGGCGCCGGCACCCACAGGTCCTCGCAGACCTCAATACCGAGTACCAAATCCTCGGCGCCCTCATCACAGCAGCGGTAGACAAGCCCCGAACCCAGCGGAACCGGACCCTGACCGGCAAACTCAACCCACACGGAATCGGCGGGCGCCGGAGCAAACCAACGGCGCTCATAGAACTCGCCATAGTTGGGCAGATACTTCTTGGCCGTGAGGCCCAAAAGCTCGCCCGCGCAGCACACGGCGGCACAGTTGTAGATATTCTCGGCCACCGCAACGGGAAGACCGATGGTAAAGACAATCGGCAGCTCGCGGGTTTCATCGAGAATATGTGCCAGTGCGGTCTCGCAGGTATGCAGTAATGTGCGGTTATGGAACAGATCAGCCGCGGTATAGCCGCACAGATTAAGCTCGGGCAGTGCCAGAGCACGGACACCGCGCTCGACCGCCTCGCGAACAGCCGCCAGCGCAACCTCGGCATTGCCCTCGACATCGGCCACGCGAATTCGCGGCGAGGCCGCCGCCACACGCAAAAAGCCATCAGACTGAGAAAGGTGAAGATTCATAAGAATGCTCCCGTGCGTAGACGCCATTCACAACAATTAGCAAGCCCTATTGTAGTTCAACCGCCGGGTGTAACCGCATCCCACCAATTTGGTGAGCTATTGATGAGTTGATGGTATCTGTTAAATGTCACGTACGATTCACATCTGGTGGGTACCCTGATGGCTACACGAAACGAAGCAGATTTACACCGGGAGGGCCCCGTATGACAACCAAGTACACCGACGCGCCGCGCACGCGCGTCATGACACCGGCCGCGCTCAACAACGGCGTTCACGAAAACCATTCCATCGGACAGACCATGGCCATCGCGCCCAAAAAGGGCCTGTTCGACGACATTTCCATTCCCCAAATCATCGCCGGCGCCGCAGCTGCCGCCACGAGCGTCGCACTTGCTTCCAAGATCGGCATCGCCGGATCGGTGATCGGTGCCGCCGTGAGCTCGGTCATCACCGTTGTGTCCTCGCAGGTCTACCGCCACTTTATCTCTGCCAGCGCCGAAGCCCTCAAAGGTACGCACGCCGCCGTCGACTACCCTGCCGGCGCCTATGAGCCCGTTGACCTTAATGCCGAGGAGCACCTGGGCGGCGCCGCGACTACGCAGGAGATGCGCCAGGTTGCGGGGCGCGCGACCACGGCGCGCGTCGCCCCCAACAGTCTGCGTGCCAAGGCGGCGGCAGAGCGCAGCCAGACGCAAAAGAAGGTCATCGTCTTCTCGATCGCCATCGCCATCGTCGCGGTCATCGCCTGCGCCGGCGCCATCCTTATCACCACCGCCGGTGAAGGTCTGGGCGAGCGCCCCGAGTCAATCCTTTCGTCGCGCACGACCGAGCACGACGCGGATAGCTCCGGTCAATCGCAAAGCCAGCAGGACGACTCGCAGGACACCTCCGCATCCACCGACTCGTCCTCGAACACCCCCGATCAATCGCAGGGCGCCGATTCCTCTGTGAACAACAGCGGCACGCAATCCGGCACGACTGACTCAAGCCAAACGACCGACGGCTCTCAACCGAGCACGGGCGACCAGGCAAACGGCAATACATCGGGCACAAGCTCCACCGACAACAGCAACACCAATAGCTCGAACAGTTCGAACAGTTCGAGCGGATCCGCGTCCGGCACGCCATCTGACAGCTCGAGCCAAGGCACGGCATCGGGCAACTAAGCACGTTTGCCTCTCATAGATAACCGACCTGCATAACGGGCGCGAACCGGCAACGGTCGCGCCCGTTTGCCTTGGGCGACGAGATGGCAAGCCCCATGCGATGGTAAGATGCTTTGGTGTGTATAGAGGAGATTTGCCATGAGCAAGACAATAGTTAAGCCCGCACTATCGCTGGGCAACCACATCTATCTGTATCGCCTGCTGCGCGACGCGATTGGGTGCGGCAAGCAAACGTTTATGACGCAGGTCGAGGAGGCGCTCGCCGCTGGTGACATGGCCGCTTATGACCTGGGCTTCGAGTCCACGCGCGAGCTGCTCGAGGAGCTCGACGACTGCATTAAGCTGACCGTCTTTAAGGGCGGCCGTCTGTATGCCACCGTCATCGCCAACGAAGCATGGGATGCCGCCCTTGCCAAAGGCGAGGACAAGCCCAAGGCTGCCAAGGGAGCCAAGCAGTCCTACAAAAAGAAAAAGCGAGGCGAGAAGGACCTCAAGGCCGTGCGTCCCAAGCACGTTAAGCATCCCGAGCCCGAAGCCATGGTTGAAGCCGTACCGGAACCCGAGCCCGAGACAGAGATCGAAGTCGCTATTGAGGTAACAGCAGGAGCCGAAACCGAAATCGCCGCCACGACCGATCCCGAAGTCATATCAGAGCAGGAAGCCACTGCGGAGCTCGACGAGGCTCCCAAGTCGACAACCGAAGAAGCCGCCAACCAACCCGAGACGTCTGCGTTCCAAAACAGCGATGTCTTTGGCGACGAGGCCGAGGACGATCAGTCCGACGAGCCCGACGATCAAGACGCTACCGAGTCGACGCCAGAGCCCGAGACGCCGCAGCCCGCCATCTCGCTCACGGTCGTCTATGACCCCGAGAACGCAAACGCCGGCATCACCACCATGGCCTCCACGCCAGCCGAGGCAAAGCCATCTGTCGAGGCAGAGGATGCCCCGCGAGCCGATACCAAAACCGAGACCGCAGACACGTCCGTCTCTGTGGAACCGACGGATTTCGCAGTTAAGCCGGAAACAGCGCCTGAGCCTGCCATCGAGTCCGCATCCGCATCTGTCTGTGACCAGATTCCCGCACCTGCACCGGCTCCGCTCCCCGTTGCAGTACCTGTCACCACACCCGCAGCACCGACCATCCCCGAGGACTTCCCCGTCGATTTCACAACCGAGGTCTTCTGTCCCGGCCCATTGCTACACCAGCTGTCGACCTATCTCCCCTACGGCGCCGACACGCTCGGCATCGTCGGCGAGTACTACTGGATCGCCCGCGAGCGCGGTACCATCGAGGCCGCGCGAAACCGCGCAAGCTTCCCCCTGCGCTACACGCAGGCCGGCGAGCGCCACGAAGTCACCGTGCGCATCCGCCGCAACACCACCGGCGGCCTCGGCGCCACCTGGACTATCGATAAAGTCGAGCCTTCTACCAAGTAAAAAAGGGACGATAACCCTCAAGGTTATCGTCCCTTTCTCGTTAGGTCACCTGAGCTCGACTAATCACGCGTCAGCTTGCGGTGAATACGATGCGGCTGGGCTGCGTCCTCACCCAGGCGCTCGATGCGGTTGGCCTGATAGGCCTCGAAGTTGCCCTCAAACCAATACCAGTTGCCCGGATTCTCGTCGGTGCCCTCCCACGCCAGAATGTGCGTGGCGACGCGGTCCAGGAACATACGGTCGTGGCTAATGACCACCGAGCAGCCCGGGAACTCGAGCAGCGCCGCTTCGAGCGAGGACAGCGTCTCGACGTCGAGGTCGTTCGTGGGCTCGTCGAGGAGCAGCAGGTTGCCGCCCTGCTTGAGCGTAAGCGCCAAGTTCAGACGGTTGCGCTCGCCACCGGAAAGTACGCCAGCGCGCTTCTGCTGGTCCTGGCCCTTAAAGCCAAAGCTCGCCACGTACGCGCGGCTGGGAACCTCGGTCTCGCCGACCATCATGTGGTCCAGGCCATCCGAGACGACCTCCCACAGGTTCTTGTCGGGGTCGATGCCGGAGCGGTTCTGGTCGACGTAAGAAATCTTGACGGTCTCGCCCACCTCGAGCTCGCCCGAAGTCAGCGGCTCCAGGCCCACGATGGTCTTGAACAGCGTGGTCTTGCCCACACCGTTGGGGCCGATGACGCCCACGATGCCGTTGCGCGGCAGGGTGAACGATAGGTCGTCGATGAGCACGCGACCGTCGAACTCCTTGTGCAGGTGATGGGCCTCGAGCACCTTGTTGCCCAGACGTGGGCCCACAGGGATGCGGATATCGGTCCAGTCGAGCTTCTGGCTTGCGCGGGCCTCGGCCTCCATCTCCTCATAGCGAGCCAGACGGGCCTTGTTCTTGGCCTGACGGGCCTTGGGGCTGGAGCGTACCCACTCGAGCTCGGCCTCCATGCGCTTAGCGAGCTTGGCGTCGCGGTTACCCTGAGCCTCGATACGCGCGGCCTTGGTCTCCAGATACGTGGAGTAGTTGCCCTTGTAGGGATAGAGGTGACCACGGTCGACCTCGCAGATCCACTCGGCAACGTTATCCAGGAAGTAGCGATCGTGTGTGACGGCAAGCACCGCGCCCTGGTAGTTGTGCAGGAAGTGCTCGAGCCACAGGATCGACTCGGCGTCCAGATGGTTGGTGGGCTCATCGAGCAGCAGCAGGTCGGGAGCTTCGAGCAGCAGCTTGCACAGGGCCACGCGACGGCGCTCGCCGCCGGAAAGCACGTTGACCGGCATGTCGGAATCGGGCAGCTGCAGGGCATCCATAGCCTGGCCGAGTTTGGAATCGATATCCCAGCCATCGGCGGCATCGATTTCGTCCTGGAGCTTGCCCATCTCGGCCATGAGGGCGTCCATGTCACAGTCCGGGTCGCACATCTCCTCACCGATCTTATTGAAGCGATCGACCTTGGCGATCATGTCGCCAAATGCCATGCGCACGTTCTCGATGACGGTCTTGTCGTCGTCGAGCGGCGGCTCCTGCTGCAGGATACCCACGGTGTAGCCAGGGGTAAGTCTGGCATCGCCGTTGGAGACCTCTTCGATGCCGGCCATGATCTTGAGCAGGGTCGACTTGCCCATACCATTGGGGCCCACGACGCCGATCTTGGCACCGGGGTAGAAACTCAGGGTCACGTCGTCAAGGATCACCTTGTCGCCATGAGCCTTGCGAGCCTGATACATCTGGTAGATAAACTCCGCCATTTACCTGTTTTATCCTTTCTACCTGCTGTTTCCCTATTCTTGTTTCGCTTTAGTGGAAACGAGATGAGAAAACCAGCTCTAAAACGTAACGAAAAAGGGGCACGGTTGCCCATACCCCCTAATACTACCTGGGAAAAGTCCCCCGGAACATACTATGAACTGCGTACGCTAGTTTTCCGCAACCTTAACGAGCGGCTCGCTGCGATTTGCGCCACAGCAGATACGAGTAGACGTAGACGACTCCGACCGAACCAAACGCCAGAACCGCAATCACCGCGGCGACAACTTCACTTGAAAGCACGCTACCCGCAACGCCCATCACAATCAGACCAACACCCAGCACCATAAAGCAGGCACCGCCAAAGCGCTGCGTACGGCGCCAGTTCTCGGGATCGGCAAGCGCCCAGGGCGTCTTGATACCGAGCGTATAGTTCTGCTTCACACGCGGCAAGTAGTTGCCTACGCCAATGAACAGCAAACCGACAGCACCAGAAATCAGCGCGTTGACCGAACCGACCGCCGGCACCACGCCCCAGACCGTAAGCTCTCCCAGCCAGCTTATGGCGCACATGAACAGGGTGAAGGCGATTACGAAGCCCTGATAGAACTTGCCCGAGGTTCGATATGCCTCACCTTTGGGATCGATGCGCGGCACCACGCAGAACATTGCGAGAAGCACCAGGGGCAGCACGCCGAGCGCGGAGGCCTTCCAGCTGGGACCCCAACCGTCAACGCCGTTCGCGCCCCAGTGTGTGGGAATCTGCGCAGGTAAGCTCGGCATCACCATAAGGTGCGCTACGATATTGGCGACGCACAGAGCGACCAGCGCGATCCACACGCGTGGCGATACCCCCGTGGCGTGAATGCCCTTGTTTTCGTTATTCATCCTTATCACCTTCAGTGTTTGTAAAGCCCATAAACCAACCGATCAAGTCCTGCATGACGGTAGTGTTTAAGCTGTAAACGATGTTTTGGCCATGACGTTCGTCGGTCACCAACCCGGCGTTTTTGAGCGTCGCCAAATGATGGCTCAACGATGGCTTGCTGATGTCAAAATGCTCGGCAAGCTCCCCGGCCGTGCGGTCGCCCTCGCGTAGTAGTTCCAAAATGCGCCGCCGCGTAGGATCGGCCAGCGCTTTAAAACCCTCTCCCGGCATAGGACCTCCCCTCAGCAACTCTCATGACACGCACACTATACTCGATATTTAGATGTTTGTCTAACTATATAATATAGGAACATCTATAGAACATTTGTTCGTATTTAGCTACAATGGAAGTTGAAGCAGATGGGCCAGCTCCCTCTATCCGAGAAGGAGATGGACTATGAGTATTGACGATGTCCTGACGTTGTTATTGCTTGTAATCGCGGCTGTGGAGCTCGGCATCCACATTGGAGGTCGAATGAAATAGCCGCCCCCGCGTAATGCGAAGACGGCCACTTCTCACGCTACAAACGTGTTTGGGAGTTGGCCAACCCGCGGCAACGGGTGCCATCTGCTTCAATCTTATGCGAATCCCGATCCCATTTCAACAAGCTCCAAGGGCTCAAATGGAATCGCAATAATACCTATAATGGCGATAGCTAAAACACGATTCGCTTCCCCATCGGAGGATATTTATGACCGAAACCGTTGCCGCAGCCGCCATCGAGACACGCGACACCAAGCTCGAGATCATCATGGGCCGCGAGGCACTCGATAAGCTCGCCGATACTACGGTGCTGGTGCTCGGCTGCGGAGGTGTGGGCTCCAATTGCTGCGAGGCACTCGCCCGCGGCGGCATCGGTCATTTCGTCATTCTGGACAAGGACATCATCGCGCCCAGCAATATCAATCGCCAGGCCATCGCCTTCCACAGCACCGTCGGCAAGCGCAAGGTAGACGTGATGGAAGCCATGATTCGCGATATCAATCCCGCCGCCACCGTTATCAAGCGCACCGAATACCTGTTGAGCGACAACATCGACGAGTTCTTTGCGAGCGTTTTTGAGCAGACGGGCGGCAAGCTCGACTACGTCGTCGACGCCATCGACACCATCTCGGCCAAGCTCACCATTGCCAAATATGCTCAGGACCACGACATTCGTTTGGTTAGCTCCATGGGCGGGGCCAACAAGCTCCATCCCGAGTGCCTCCGCTTTGCCGACATCTTCGATACGGTACGTGACCCCATGAGCCGCATTATGCGCAAAGAATGTAAGAAGCGCGGAATCAAGAGCCTACATGTATTGTTTAGCTGCGAGGAATCGGTTAAGACACAGCCCCGCGACCCTTCCAACATCCACGAGCGTACCGAGCTGGGAACCGCCAGCTTTATGCCGCCCATCATGGGTCAGATGATTGCCGGCGAGGTTATCCGCCAGATCAGTGGGCGCGGCACCGAGCACGTGCGCGCCGATGGCCAGCGCCTGGACTAGCGGAGTGCGCCGAGATGGAGCCCCGGTTAATTGATGCACACTGCCATCTTGATTTGATGGCTTACCCGAATGCTGTTGCCGACGAAACTGCGGCTATAGGGCTGGGGGTCTTTGATTGCGGGGTCGACCCACGCGACTTCGCGGCAGCAAAAAAGCGGGCCAGCCGCTACCCAAACATTATCGCGGGCGTCGGCCTCCATCCCTGGTGGCTCGCCGACGGCCGCTGCGGTCCTGCCGAAGTCAATCTGCTTTGCAAAGTTGCTGCCCAAGAGCGCTACATCGGCGAGGTGGGGCTCGACTTTTCCGCGCGCTTTGCCGGAAGCGAACCGCTACAAATACAGGCACTTGACCGGCTCTGCGATGCGCTCGTGCAGTGTCCTCTTGCCGGGCGCGTAATATCAATCCACGCCGTTCGTTCGGCAGGAGCCGTACTGGACGTCCTCGAATCGCATGGTCTACTCATCCCAAACCCCGACTCCCCCGCTATCATCTTCCACTGGTTTAGCGGTACTTCGGACGAACTCGTCCGCGCACGTAATGTGGGCTGTTATTTTTCCGTCAACGAACGCATGCTCGCGTCTAAACGAGGACGCGAATACGCACGACAGATTCCGCTCGACCGCTTACTGCTCGAGACCGATGCGCCAGCCGAACCAAACACAGAAACAAGCGCGCAGTCGCTCATCAAATCGCTCACAAGGACCTCGATGCGCATCGCCTCGCTCAAAAATTGTGACGCAAAGCGCATCGAATCGGCAGTTTTAGCAAATGCGCACTCTATTTTTGGCCTTCGCTAACCCCTGTATGCAAAAAGACGACAACGATACCATTATGACGGTAGACGTGCCGTCCAAGTCCTACGCAAGCTCCAGCAGCTCCGGCAGCTGGTCGATAATCTTGTCCGCGGCATCTTGGCTAAAGCCGAAGCGTTCCTCGCGCTTGGCAATGACCGTCAGGCCGGCTCGCTTGCCGGCAGTGATACCAGGCACCGAATCCTCAACGCAGCAGCAGCGATTCGCGGGCAGTCCCAGCAGGTCCAGCGCATGCAGGTAGATGTCGGGCTCGGGCTTGCTCTCCTTAAACTGCTCGCCGCTCACCACATACTCAAAGGCATCCGACAGCCCGCACGCATTGAGCACTTCCTCGATGCTATCCATGGGAGACGAGCTAGCAAGCGCCACGCGAACGCCGCGGCGCGGCAGCTCTCGAATCGTATCCACGGCGCCTGGGTTAATCAAAGCCTGATAGTCGCGCGGACGCTTATGCGCCCACTCGTCCCAACGGGCCAACGCTTCCTCGCCAGATAAATGCCCCTTACCAGCGCGCTCAAACCAATCGACCAGCATATGCAGGAAGAACTGATGTGAGGTACCGACCTGCCCGTTCAACTCCTCTTGAGTCAGGTTAAGCCCAAGCTCCTTGGCAAACGCGGCAGTCTCGCCCAGGTAGTAATACTCGGTATCGACAATGACGCCGTCCATGTCAAAGATAACGGCGTCGAACGGAAATGCGGACACGGCACCCTCCCTAACAAAAGGGCGCCTGTAAGCAGGCGCCCGAACCATGCATTAATCGGCGATTCTAACCCAGCAGCTTATCCAGCGCCACCGCAATGCCGTCTTCGTTGTTATTGGCAGTCACCATCTGGGCCACGGCCTTAACCTCGTCAACCGCGTTACCCATGGCAACACCGGTGCCGGCCCACTCAATCATGGACTTGTCGTTCTGGCCGTCGCCAAAAGAGACGACCTCGCTGGCATCGATGCCGAGCTTGGGCAGGGCACCCTCGAGCGCGCGGGCCTTGTCGATACCGGGCGCCGTAAACTCAAAATACCAGTCGGCCGTAAACATACCCGAAAGCGTCTGAGTAAAGGGCTCGTACATCTCATCGTGATGCGCTTGCAGATAGGCCGGGTCGCCCGCAGTGAGCAGCTTGTCCACGGGATAAGTGTCCACGACCTCATGCAGGCTCTCCACCTCGCGAATCTTAAGATCGCACGCGTCGCGCTCGTATTTGACGATGTTTTTCTGCGAGCCATCCGGCAGCGTAATCATGCAGCGGTACGAATCCTCGACATGCAGATCGCGACCGAGCGAAATCATAGGAATCACGTCGAAATTACGCAGATGATCAATCAGACGGTGCAGTTCGTCAGCCGGCATGGCCTGGTCAAAAAGGACCTCATCGGTCTGAGCGTCGACCACATGCGCGCCATTAAAGGCCACCAGCAGACCGTCATGGTTATGAAGGTCGAGCTCCTGCGCCAAGGCGTGCAGCCCCCATGCGGGACGGCCCGAAGCCAAAATGAGCTTAATGCCCGACTCCTGCGCCGCGAGCAGCTTCTCGCGCGTACGCGGGCTGATGACCTTTTGGTCGTTGGTGAGCGTACCGTCGATATCCATTGCGATGGCTTTGATTGCCATATGCGCCTCCTTGCATCGTTTTTATCGCGCACTATCTTATCCGAGCCGGGGCACGTTCGCACAGCGCACGTATGACGGTTGCAAAACCACCCCATTTGAAACAAAGGCAAAAAAGTACTTGCAAAGACGCGTTCCGACATATAAGTTGATAAAAGACCGCCGTTGCGGTTTTAAGTAGATCGAGCATATGAAGTTTGAGTTTTAGCGTGTAAGAGAAGGAAGATCGGCAAAGTACAACCCCAAACGTAATGACAACTTAATGAGGTAACTGCCACATGTGAGGCACCTAGGGCATTGCTGTCTCGATTTTGAGCACGATGCCTTCCGCCTTGCATGGGCCGTTCCATCCCGCCCCTGCAGCAACTGTCTCACGGGCTCATTGAAAACCGCATAGCACCCCAACGTCAGCACATCACCCACGGCAAGCACATCACTCACGACAACCAACACATCAACAAACAGCACGAACATCAACCGATTGGAGAAGCTATGACAAACCACCACGCTGAAGACGGCGATAAGAAAAGCATTCTGGATGCCCGCATTGAGCGAGCATATGCAAACGAATATGACGCCGCCTTTGCCGCCGCGACCATCAAGAACTACGCGTCGCTACCGCTCGCGACGATCTTGGCCGACCACCCTCAACTGCTGAAGCGCTGCACAAAGATCATGGGCGACCCCGACATTCGCAAGCTGACAGACCCCTATGCCCCAAAACGCGGCAACGATTCGTACGTTCTTGCCGTAGGCTGCCTAGCCCATATGCTTACGGCGCTCGACACGAAACTCAAGCTCGAATGGGAACCCGACGAGCGTCATGAACTCGAAAGCAAGCGGAACACCCTGCGCACCGCACTGTTCCTTCCGTTGGACGGCCTCAAGCGCTGCAACGTCGAGCTCAATACACAGGCGCGGCAAAAGCCCGGGACCACGGGGCAGAAAACTCCAAGACCCCATGCGGCCATCGTCGACCGCAACCGATATAACCGCATGACCGCGCACTTTTCCGCCAAGGGAGCAGCCATAAGGACGCTGATCGACCTGCTGTGCCTCCTGAGCATCAACGAGCTATTTGAGGGCTATCTCGCCCTTGTTCCCGCGACGGCACCCAAGTCGGTAGCAAAGATCATCGAGACCTGCAGACGCCAGTTTGAGCGCCATCGCAATGGCAGCGAGATGAACGCCAGCATCGCGCAGTACTACGCGGCTCATTACAAAAATGACGGATGTGCCCCTGTCGAGCATCAGCTGCGGCTCGCCTACACCACGCCCGTCGCAACGCTCCATCGCTTTGGAGCCCTTGGCGCTTGCGAGCCGTACGAACAGGCAGCCTGCCCCACAACCGAGCTCGATCTCAGGCTCGGACGAACCCTGTAGCCCGCCAGCCCCTCCGCGGGCAACAATCCTATTCCACAACACAACCAACAGAAAGGAGTCCTCATGGACACCAATCATTCCCCCATCATCAGCCCCCTCACCATGCGTGAATCCGCCCGAGGTATCACGCTCACCAGCATTTACGATGAGATGCTCGCCCGTCGCGAGCTCTCCGTCATGGGAAACATCGAAACCCCGATGGCCCACGACCTATGCCAGCAGATCCGCCTGCTCGATGCCGCCGACCCCAGCCGCCCCATCACCATATTTGTCGCCAGCGCCGGCGGAAGCGTGCGATCGGGTCTTGCGATCTATGACGCCATGCGCCTCGCATCGTGCCCCATCCGCACCGTCTGCCTGGAATTCGCCGCGTCCATGGGCGCCGTGATCTTTATGGGCGGCGACGATCGCCGTATGGCGCCCCATGCAGAGCTCATGATTCACGACCCGCTGATCCCCCAGGGGGCAGGCGGCTCGGCACTTGCGCTGCAGGAAACCAGCCGGCGTCTCATGCAGACCCGCAAGACCCTCACGCAAATCCTCTCGGACCGCAGCGGCCTCACGCCCAAGCGCATCCAGTCCCTCACCGCAAAAGACACCTACCTTTCGGCCGAGCGCGCCGTCGAGCTCGGCTTTGCCCACGAAATCCTCTCGACCACCAAGGAGGTCGCCCATGTCTAACCTCACCAGCCGCCTCGCCGCATCTGAGTCCGCATCGTCCACCATCCTCGCCAAGGATCGAATGCTTTCCTGCGACACCCGCCAAACGGGACTCAACAACAACGCACTTGTGATCGGCCCCTCGGGAGCCGGCAAGACCCGAAACGTCCTCAAGCCCAACCTGCTGCAAATGAACGCAAGCTACATCGTGCTCGACACCAAAGGCACGCTCTGTCGCGAAGTGGGACCCGTGCTGGCAGCCCACGGCTACCGCGTGCAATGTCTCAACTTCGCCGACCTCAACACCGTCCCGGCCCTTGCGCCCGGCATCGAGCGCTGCGGCTACAACCCCCTGAGGCACATTCGCCGCAAGGCGGACGGCAGGCCCAACCAGCAGGACATCCTCTCGGTGGCAAAGGCCATCTGCCCCATCGAGGACAACAACCAGCCTTTTTGGGATCATGCGGCGGCAAACCTGCTGTCGTGTCTTATCGCCTACGTCACCGAACAGCTACCCGCCGACGAGCAGACGATCAGCTCGGTCATCAAGCTGATCGAGCACCTGCAGGACGGTGCCACGGGTCGATTGTTTGACGACCTGATCACGATCGACCCCCAAAGCTATGCCCTCTCGCTATGGCGGCGCTACGCCATTACGCAAAATGCCGAGCGCATGCACGCGAGCATCGTCGGCATCCTTGCCGAAAAGGTCATGTGTCTGGGATTCGACGGTGCGGCACAGCTCTATCGTGAGTGCCATCAGGTGGACTTCGCTTCCATGGGACACACCCCCTGCGCCCTATTTGTAACCGTGAGCGATATTGACCGCAATCTCGATCCGCTGACCGGCCTCTTTATTTCGCAGGCGTTTATGGGCCTCATTCGTGAGGCCGATAGGCAGCCCGACGGCAGCCTGCCCGTGCCCGTGCGCTTTATGCTCGATGACTTCGCAAATCTGCAGATCCCCCAGATCGACAACGTGCTCTCGATTATCCGAAGCCGCAACATCTGGGCAACGCTGCTGCTGCAGTCGACCAACCAGCTCGATGCGCTCTATGGCGAGGCACGCGCACGCTCCATCATGGGCAACTGCGACACGCATCTGGTGCTGGCGTTCCAGGATCCCGAGAGTGCCCGGGTGTTTTCCGAACGCGCCGACGCGCTGCCCAGCACGCTCATGGCGACGCCGATCGATCGCTCGTGGCTCTTTGTGCGCGGCCACACTCCCGAACAGGTCGAGCGCTTTAGGCTCGAAGACCATCCGCTCTACGGGGAGCTGCCCGAGGAGCAGCGAGACCATGCGGAGGCCGAGATCTAGGCGCAGGGTTCTCGCGGCGCGCGGCGCCCCGGCGATGTTCCACAAAGGCCGTGCGCCCCGGGACTACGGCAAAGCAAAGGGGCCCGCATCCGATAGGATACGGGCCCCTGACTATAAGGCGCGATGCGTTAACAGCAGCGACTACTTACGATGCGCGCGATAGAACTCGATGAGCGCCTGGGTCGAAGCGTCCTGCTCGGCCTTGGCGGCGTCGTCGTGGAAGGCCGGGGTAATCTGCTTGGCAAGCTGCTTGCCCAGCTCGACGCCCCACTGGTCGTAGGAGTCGATGCCCCAGACCGTGCCCTCGACAAACGTGATGTGCTCGTACAGGGCGATGAGCTCGCCGAGTGCGAACGGGGTCAGCGTGTCGCCGAAGATCGAGGTCGTCGGACGGTTGCCCTCAAAGCAGCGGGCCGGGACGATCTGCTCGGGCGTGCCCTCGGCGCGCACCTCATCGGCCGTCTTACCAAAGGCGAGTGCCTTGGTCTGGGCCAGGAAGTTGCCCAGGAACAGCTCGTGAACATCCTGGCCGCTGTCGGTTGCGGGGTTGGCAGTGTTGGCGAAGGCGATGAAATCGGCCGGGACCACCACGGTGCCCTGGTGCAGCAGCTGGTAGAAGGCGTGCTGACCGTTGGTGCCGGGCTCGCCCCAGAAGATCTCACCGGTGTCGGAGGTCACGGCGCTGCCGTCCCAGCGGACGTGCTTGCCGTTGGACTCCATGGTGAGCTGCTGCAGATAGGCCGGGAAGCGGTGCAGGTACTGGCAGTACGGCAGCACGGCGTGGCTCTTGGAACCGAAGAAGTTGACGTACCAGACGTTGAGCAGGCCCATCAGCGCGACGGCGTTGTTCTCGAGCGGGGTATTGCAGAAGTACTCGTCGATGGCGTGGAAACCCTCGAGGAACTGCTGGAAGCGCTCGGGACCGAGCACGACGATCAGCGACAGGCCCACGGCGGAGTCGACGGAGTAGCGGCCGCCGACCCAGTTCCAGAAGCCGAAGGCGTTGGCGGGGTCGATACCGAAGGCCTCAACCTTGTCGAGTGCGGTGGAAACGGCGACGAAGTGCTTTGCCACGGCCTCGGCGTTCTGCTCCTCGGAGCCGTCGATGGCACCCTGAGCCTTGAGCTGCTCGAGCATCCAGGTCTTGACCTCGCGAGCGTTGGTGAGGGTCTCGAGCGTGGTGAAGGTCTTGGAGACGATAATCACGAGCGTGGTCTCGGGATCCAGGCCCTTGAGCTTCTCGGCCTGATCGTTGGGGTCGATGTTGGAGATATAGCGGCAGTCGATACCGGCGTCGGCATAGGGGCGCAGAGCCTCGTAAGCCATGACCGGGCCCAGGTCGGAGCCGCCGATGCCGATGGACACCAGATGCTCGATCTTCTTGCCGGTAACGCCCTTCCACTCACCGGAGCGCACGCGCTCGGCAAAGGCGTACATGCGGTCGAGGACCTCGTGCACGTCGGCGACGACGTCCTGGCCGTCGACGATGAGCTGGCCCTTCTCGGTTGCCGGGCGGCGCAGCGCGGTGTGCAGGACGGCACGGTCCTCGGTGGTGTTGATGTGCTCGCCGGAGAACATGGCGTCGCGGCGCTCCTCGAGCTTCACCTCGCGGGCAAGATCGCACAGCAGCTTGACGGTCTCATCGGTCACCAGGTTCTTGGACAGGTCGAAGTGCAGGTCACCGGCGTCAAAGCTCAGCTTGTTCACGCGCTCTGCATCGGCAGCGAACCAGGCCTTGAGGTCGATACCTTCGGCCTCGAGCTTCTCCTGATGAGCCTCGAGCGCCTTCCAAGCGGCGGTCGACGTAGCGTCGATAGGTGCGGCAACAGTTGCCATAAAGTCCTCCTCAACATACGGGCGCAAACCTCCATGCGCCCGGATAATCAGATGCCCCTATTCTAGCGCAGGTCAAGACCGTAATCAGCCAGCGTTGCCAATCCGCCCCCAAACGGCGACCGACCAAAAAGGGACAGGTTTATTTTGGCAGGTCAAACGCTTTACCTACCAAAAATAGCCCATCTCTTTATGGCAGACACTAGGCCGCGGCGCACACGCTGCCGAGCAGCTCGCGCAGAGGAGACCCAATGCCCTCAAGCAGTTCGGGAGCGATAATGGCAAAAACGGGAACCTCGCCGGCCCCCACGACGGCAGGCACTTTGCCCTCCGAGACAATACATCCATAAGGGACAAAACCGTCTTCGCCGGCATCGAGCGCCGCCATGCGACGCGCGAGTTCGCGCGCAAAGCCAGCAGTATCGGCATCGCCAATCGCCAGGACAAAGTCCACGCCTTCGTCGGTCGCCAGGGCCACAGCTTCGTCGATCAGCTCGTCTCCCCCGTCGCCCTCAACCGAGCCGCAACGAAAAAGCACGCGCTCGAGCAGAGCTCGGTCAAGCGAGCCGAGCGCCGCCGAGACAAGCTCATCGCGCGTATGTTTGTCGCCACCCAGCACCACCAGCGCCTTGGTGCCGCCGTAGTGAGCGACCAATCGTCCACACCAGCGAGCCACGTCTCCATCCGCAACAAGGCGCGTCGGCATACCAAACCCATAGTTGACCATTATCCCCACAACCCTTCCGTGCTTTATGGTGGTATCGATCGTTAGGCTCATGCTACGAAGCGAGGTTTTCCGGGCTGTTTCGCGCTCTTTAGCGCTGCGTTAAAACCCGATGCAACCGCCCGACCATACCTGCCAAAAAGGGACAGGTTTGTTTTGGTCGGTCAAGCGTTTTACCTACCAAAATAAACCTGTCCCTTTTTGGCAGGTTTTGACGATGTCCGGACGAGCGGGTATTATCGAACATGCATTCGATAAGAACATGTGTTTGATGGGAGGACGCGTGGGGGACGGGCGTCACACCTATATCTGCATCGACCTCAAGACGTTTTATGCCAGCGTCGAGTGCGTCGACCGCGGGCTCGATCCGCTCACCACCCACCTGGTCGTTGCCGACGAATCACGCGGGCGTACGACCATCTGCCTCGCCATTACCCAGGCCATGAAGGACCTCGGGATACACAACCGCTGCCGCCTGTTTGAGATTCCCGACGGCATCGACTACATCAAGGCCGTACCGCGCATGCAGCACTACATGGAGGTGTCGGCGCAGATCTACGGTATCTACCTGGAATACGTCAGTCCGCAAGACGTTCACGTCTACTCAATTGACGAGTGCTTTATCGACGTGACACCCTATCTAGAGCTCTACCATACCAATGCCAAAAGCTTTGCCTGCATGCTGCGCGATGAGGTCCTCGCGCGCACCGGCATCACGGCGACAGTCGGCATCGGCCCCAACCTATTCCAGGCCAAGGTGGCGCTCGACATTACCGCTAAGCACGTACCCAGCCGCATCGGTATACTCGACGACGAGACCTTTCGCAAGGAGATCTGGCCCCATCGCCCCATCACCGATATCTGGGGCATCGGCCCCGGCGTGGCAGCCCGCCTCGAAAAGTACGGGGTATACGATCTGATGGGCGTTGCCGCGCTCGACGAAAACCTGCTTTACGACGAACTCGGCGTCAATGCCGAGTATCTCATCGACCACGCCTTTGGGCGCGAGCCGACAACTATCGCCGATATTCAGGCCTATCGCCCGCAGGCAACTTCAACCACCACAGGACAAGTGCTCTCGAAGGGTTATGCCTACGAGCAGGCCTACACCATCTTGCGCGAGATGGTCGATGCCGCCGTACTGGACTTGGTCGATAAGCATGTAGTCTGCGACAGCATCTCGCTCTTTGTGGGCTACGCGAGCGAGCGCGCCGACATACGCCGCCTCGACGCCAGCGGCACAGCGCAATATGTAGACGGATGCGGGCATTTGCGTTCGAGCACGTCGAGCATCGAACCCGCCGCAACCGCCGGCCCC
Source organism: Collinsella sp. SGI.180 (assembly GCF_050313455.1). Classification (NCBI taxonomy): domain Bacteria; kingdom Bacillati; phylum Actinomycetota; class Coriobacteriia; order Coriobacteriales; family Coriobacteriaceae; genus Collinsella; species Collinsella sp. SGI.180. The sequence goes on along the minus strand of NZ_JBNPLL010000004.1, from coordinate 72,869 downwards.
GAGCTCGCACCCCGTGCACCCAAGCCCGTCCAGCGCGATGACGAACGACGCCGTCTGGTGCGCGAAGCACAGGCAATCGACGGCATCTTTGTGGGAGAGCATGGCGGCAAACCGCGTGGCGGCTATGCCGCGCTCTTTGCGCACTCTAACGCTTCGCGCAAGCTGCCCGAGCGCACCAATTCGTTTAAGAAGATCATGGGCCATTTCGATGAGCTCTGGGCGCAGACCGTCGATCCCAAACGACCGGTCAAGCGCATCAATTTGGGCTTTGGCAACCTCATGCCCGAGGAATTTGCCACCATCGATCTGTTTAGCGATGTTAAGGCCGATGAACGCGAGCGTGACCTGGCCCGCGCCGTTCTGGCCGTGAAGGGCAAGTACGGCAAGAATGCCCTGGTCAAGGGATTAAGCTTTACCGCCGGCGCCACCGCACGCGAACGCAACGATCAGGTAGGAGGACACCGTGCCTAAGGCCCAACAACAGCCGATGCGGCCACCGACGCCTTTTGAACGCCTGGCGGACCCCGAGGGAAGACGTCGCGCCGCCGACCCCAGGCTCACCGCCAACGGTGCCGTTCGCGCCAACCGCGCCGCGCAGTTTATGCCCTTTGCCGCCCTCACGGGATACTATGAGCTCGTGCGCAAACAAGAGATCTCTGTTGAGCCCAAATGCGAACTCACGGAAGAAAAAGCCCTCGAGCTTTCAAAAAAGCTCGAGGGCCTCAAACGCGGCGACTTAGTGCGCGTTACTTATTACGATACATACGGCTATCGCAGCCGCACCGGCATTCTCGACGAAGTGCTCCCCGCGTTCAAGCTGCTCAAACTCCGAGACATCGCCATCGGCTTCGACGATATCCAAGACATCGAGCTGCGCGGCCGAGCCTAGGCGCAAGCGCACGCCCGGCCCTACGGCTTTATGACGTAATAGCCCGCATCCCTCACGGCAGCCTCAAGCACCTCACGATCGATCGGGTTTTTAGAACGGATGCACGCCGTGTGGTCTGTATACGTCACCGTGGCCCAAATGCCATCGAGAGCGTTGAGGGCGTTCGTCACATTTTGCGCGCAGCCGCGGCAGCTCATACCGCCAATAAGCAGTTCATCGCTATAGGGATAGTGAGACACATCGGTGTCCGCGACCGCGACCCTCTTGATCTTCTTTCTGCCCGCCCCATCGCCGCAACAGCATGTGCCATGCGTCGATGCGACAATACGCCGGAATCCAAAAAATAAGCCGGCGGCTATGACGCCATCGCCTTCGGCTGCCCCGCCATGGGCTCCGAGGAGCTCGAGTACGATGAGTTTCAGCCGATGTGGGACGAAGTCAAGGAGACCCTCGGCGACAAGAAGGTCGTCCTCTTTGGCTCCTATTCTTGGGCCGAGGGCGAATGGATGGACAACTGGAAGGCGGACGCCGACGAGGCCGGCGTCAACGTCGTCGATTCCGTCATCTGTTACGACGCCCCCGGCGCCGAGGCAGAGGCCGCCTGTCGCGCCCTTGGAGCCGAGCTCGCCTAACGGCGATAAGCTCCGCCCATACGCGGCTCTGCACCAAAACACATTCGCATCCCAACAAAAACGGGGCTGGATCCAAATCCAGCCCCGTTTTCTGCTATGTCAGCCACATAAAGCAGCTACGAGATATTGCCCAAAAACGCCTTGGTGCGCTCGCTCTTGGGATGGTCGAAGACCTCGCCCGGCGTGCCCTCCTCCACGATAACGCCGCCGTCCATAAAGACGACGCGGTCGGCGACGTCGCGGGCAAAGCCCATCTCGTGCGTCACCACGATCATCGTCATGCCGTCACGCGCAAGATCGCGCATGACACCCAGAACGTCGCGGACGAGCTCGGGGTCAAGCGCCGACGTAGCCTCGTCAAAGAGCATCACGTGCGGATTCATCGACAGGGCGCGGGCGATGGCCACGCGCTGCTGTTGACCGCCCGAAAGCTGGCTCGGCATAAAATCGATGCGCTCCGCCAGACCGACCTTGGTCAGCTCCTCGACGGCAATCTTCTCGGCCTCTTCCTTGCTGCGCTTGAGCACCTTTTGTTGCGCAAGCATGACGTTCTTTTTGACCGACAGGTGCGGAAACAGATTGAACTGCTGAAACACCATGCCCAAGTGCGTACGCACCTTATTGAGGTCGACGCCCTTGGCGCACACATCCACGCCCTCAACGACAATCGAGCCGCTCGTGGGCTCCTCAAGACGGTTAATGCAGCGAAGCATCGTCGACTTGCCCGAGCCCGAGGGGCCCAGGACCACGACGACCTCGCCCTTGTGCACATCCAGATCGATGTCGCGCAGGACCACGTTATCGCCAAAGGCCTTCTGGAGATTCTTGATGCTGACGACGACCTCGTTCGAGTTATTGGTTTCGCTCATAATAGAACCTCCTTACAGACCTGCAATATGATCGGCGGGTGTCGCGACAACCTGTCCGGCGCTCTTGGTGGGACGCTTCTTTTTGGTTTCGGCCGTCCCCAGAAGCCTCGCCTCAAGACCGCTCACCAAGCGCGCAAGCGGCAGGGTAATGACCAGATAGAACAGGGCGGCAACCACATACGGCGTGATGGAGCCCGTCGTCGCCACGATGGTGCGGGCATTCATGACGATCTCGACCACGCCCACGGCGGCGAGCAGTGACGTATCCTTGTAAAGCAGGATAAACTCGCTGGTCAGCGTAGGCAGGACATTGCGGAACGTCTGCGGAATCATAACGTAGAGCAACGTCTGGAAGGCATTCATGCCCAGCGAGCGGGCAGCCTCGTTTTGGCCCTTGGGAATCGACTGAATACCGGCACGGAAGATCTCGCACAGGTACGCAGACGAGTTCATGGCCATGACGATAACGCCCAAGACGTAGTCGTCCACCTTGACGCCGGCAAGTGGCAGGCCAAAGAACGCGATATAGATCTGCAGGAACGCCGGCGTACCACGGATGATATTCACGTAAATGCCGGCAAGACAGCGCAGGATGCGCGACTTGGAGATGCGCATGAGCGACAAGGCAAAGCCAAAGGGGATTGCCAGCGGAAACGCCACAAGCACGATCGAGAGCGACATAAGGAAGCCCTTAAATACGACCGGCAGGCTCTGGACCAAAATGACCGGGTTCAAGAACAGGCGCAGGAACATATTGGAATTCCAAGCCTCGACCCACGACTGTTCCTTAAGATCGGCCTGGAAGTTATCGAAGGCCGTCACGCCCTTAATCTCGACGGAAGGAATCTTGGAAATCTTCTTGGTCGAACCGTCGGCGAGCGTATAGGTGCCGCCAAAGGCCTCGTCGCCGCCTTCGACGGGGAAGGTCACGCCGTATACCTCGACACGGAAAAAGCCGCCGGCAGGCGCCGTCTCGCCAAAGTCGATCTTGAGCGTCTGGCCATCAGCCGTGCACGTGGGCTTCATGGGTGTGCGATCCATGAGGTCCTCGCCCGAGAGCATCGTCAATCGCGTGTCATCGGTACCAAACGTCGTGCCGTCGACAAACGTCAGCGAAAGACCGCTCAGCTCCTCGTCGGCATCGGCCTGAACTTCCCAGGTAATGCGTGTCTCGGTGCCGCCGACCACATCGCTGCCCGAACCGGTGTTGGGTCGGGCGGTAATCTTTGCGGTCTCAAGCGCTTGGGCAGTCGAGGGCGCAGATGCCCCCACACACACCAGCGCGAGCGCCACGGCCATGACACAGGCTAGCTTTTGGAGCAACGCGGGTAGTGAAGAACGCTGCTCCGCGGCCCCTTTGTTCAGTCGAGACAAGGTGGCTCCTATCGTAGAAGTTGCCGGCAAAAAGAGACGGAAACACTCTCCGTCGAGAGAAGCGCAAAGGCCCTCTCCGCTAAACGGAAAGGGCCCACACGCAATCAAGTATCTGTTTACTTGATGTTGTACTTAGCCATGAGGGCGTCAACGGTACCGTCGTCGGTCAGGTCCTTGATGGCCTGGTTGATGTCGTCCTTGAGCTTGGTATTGCCCTGGTTGATGGCAATGGCGTACTCCTCGCCGGTGCTGATCTGTTTAACCGTGTGGCAGGTATTGAACTGCTCGGCGGTCAGCTGGCTCGCAACGGAGCGGTTGGTGACTACGGCATCGCCCTTGTCGGACTGCAGGGCGCTGAAGCAATCGGTAGCGTCCTTGTAGGGGATGATCTTGGCCTTGGGGAAGTTCTCCTGAGCAAAGGCCTCGGCGGTCGAGCCAGACTGGACGATAATGGTAGCGTCGGCGTTGTTGAGCTTCTCGCTGTAATTGTCGGCCGTGATGTCGGTGTTATCGACCTTGGTCACGATAGCCTGATCGTCCATGTAGTAGGAATCGGAGAAAGCGACTTCCTTCTCACGCTCGGGCGTGTCGGTGATAGCCGCAATGGAGACGTCATACTTGGTGCCCGAAGCGACGCCGGGGACGAGCGTGTCGAAGTCGTTGTTGACGTACTCGACATCCAGGCCCAGCTTGTCGCCGATAGCCTTGATGAGCTCAAGGTCAAAGCCCTGATAATCGCCGTTGTCATCCTTGTACTCAAACGGAGCGTACTCGGCAGAGGTGCCGACGGTCAGCGTACCGTCCTTGACGAGCGCGTACTCCTTGGAGCCGTCGACCTTCTCGACCTTAGCGTCGTCAGAGCTGCTGGAACCGGCATCAGAACCAGAGGTGGCGTTGGACGAGCCGCAGCCCGTCAGTGCGAGGGCGAGCGCCATGGCGCCCGTGGCGGCAAATGCGCCAAGCTTCTTCAGCTTCATAATCAGTCTCCTTCCAATGGCCCCATGTGATTCAGGGGCCTGCAAAAACTGAGGGCTATTATGCACCCGCGTGAGAGAATCTGCAATTAGAAAACTGATTGAAACAAACCCATAACGTGAATGGGACACTCGCTTTGTGACAGTCATTACTGCTGTAACGACCTTAATAGCGTAATTTCCGCTGCATAACCTGCAAGTTCGTTCGGCGTTTCCAAAATGAATGGCAGTGATCGCAGGCGGCTATTCGATACAATATTCTGCATAACCTGCATTCCACCGCCAAGTTCCTCGCTGCCGAGGTAACCCTTGCCGATGCACTCATGCCGGTCCTTATGGGCACCGCGGGGATTCTTGGAATCATTGATATGCACAGCGCGCAGGCGCTCGATACCCACCACACGATCGAACTCGTCGAGCACACCGTCAAGATCTTGGACGATATCATAGCCGGCGTCATTTACATGGCAGGTGTCCAGGCAAACGCCCAGCTTGGCCGACAGCTCGGGGCGCCTGTCAGCAACGCCCTCGATGATGATCGCCAGTTCCTCAAAGCTGCGGCCCACCTCGGTGCCCTTGCCGGCCATGGTCTCGAACAGCACCGTCGTCTGCTGGCCCTCAAACATCACCTGGCACAGGGTGTCGACGATCATCTGAATGCCGGCGTCGGAGCCCTGTCCCACATGCGCACCGGGATGGAAATTGTAGTAGTTACCGGGCAGCGCTTCCATACGCTGCAGATCCTCAACCATGGCCTCCAGGGCAAACTCGCGCGCCCGCTCTTTGGCCGAGCAGGGGTTATAGGTATACGGAGCATGGGCCACGAGGGGACCAAAATCGTTTTGTTCCATAAGCTCGCGCAGGGCCGCCACGTCATCCATGTCAAGGTCTTTCGCCTTGCCGCCGCGCGGGTTGCGCGTAAAGAATGCAAAGGTATTGGCGCCAATGGATAGCGCCGTCTCCCCCATCGCCCGATAGCCCTTCGTCGTGGATAGGTGACACCCAATCGTCAGCATCCCCAGCTCCCCCTCATCAGTTACGGTGAAATAGTTCCTGTTGATGCCTTATTCTGCCGCAAACAGGAACTATTCCACCGCAAGTTATAAAAGGGTCATGAGGAGCGCGTTTTGCCGAAGGCCTTAAGCGCCGCCGTCACGGGGCCAGGCTGGAAACGTCGGCGCACATCGTCGAGACGCTCGGGAATATCGATATGCTGCGGGCAGTGCCGCGCGCATTTGCCGCATTTGACGCAATTGCTCACCAACTTGGGCTCGCTTGTGCGCACCGCACTCGCCGTAAAGTACTGCGATAGACCCGTAAACCAGCTGTGCGCATAGCTTGCGTTGTAGGCGGCAAAACACCCAGGAATATTGATGCCTTTAGGACACGGCATGCAATAGCCGCATCCCGTGCAGGGCACGCGATTCGATTTTTCAAACTCCGTCAGCACGTGCGCGATGGCATCGAGCTGAGTAGCCGTCATCGAATCCGGCAGGGCCCGATCAGCCAACGCCGCGTTCTCATCCACCTGCGCGGTATCGGTCATACCCGAAAGCAGCATCGTCACCTGAGGATGATTCCACACCCACGAAAGCCCCCAGGCGGCAGGGGTGCGCAAATGCGGGTCACGGGCGCTATCGAGCACAGCGCGGGCCCGCGGCGGCAGCTTGCCCGCCAGGCGTCCGCCCAAAAGCGGCTCCATCACAAACACCGCGAGGCCTCGCTCGGCGGCGGCCATGAGCCCCGCCGTTCCCGCTTGGTAACGCTCGCCGGCATAGTTGTACTGTATCTGGCAAAAATCCCAGTCATATGCGTCAAGCATCGTCAGGAAATCCGCCGCGCTGCCGTGATACGAAAAACCAATCTGGCGAATGCGCCCCGCCGCCTTTTGACGCGCGATCCAGTCCTCGATGCCCAACGCCACCACACGTTCCCACTGGGCGGGCGAGGTGATGTTGTGTATAAGGTAGTAGTCGATATGGTCGGTCCGCAGCCGACGCAGTTGCTCGTCGAAGATGCGGTCGAAATCATCCGCGCACTTGCACGAAGCGTGCGGCAACTTCGTCGCCAGCAACACCCGGTCACGCAGCCCCAAGCGCTCAAGCGAGGCGCCCACGCACGCCTCGTTACCGGGATAGAGATACGCGGTATCCAGATAATTAATCCCCTGCTCCACCGCACGGGAAATGATGGCATCGGCTGTCTTCGCATCCGGACGTCCCGGCGCACCAGGAAATCTCATGCAGCCCAGACCCAGAGCGGATATTCGGTTACCACTTTTGGGGTCAACGCGGTATTGCACGGCCCCTCCCTTCGCCATCAGCGCCCCGGCAAGGCGAAACACAAGGGTCACGCGGCCGAAACATCGTGGAATCGCAATCGAGAACGTATCGTAACGCAGCAGAAATCGAGCTGTCACGGCACCGCTTTAACATCAGCAAAAAGCCCGATGAAAGGAGGCGAGCGTGACCACACACGAGGATGCCTACCCCTATCCCGGCGAACAATGCACCCTCTCGGTCGACCGCTACCAGATCGAGATCATGGACCATCTGGACGAGCTTCCCGCCACGGGCGCCGTCATCTTCTGCACCTTCCCCAAGGTGCGCGATGGCGTTGGATATCCCGCGCGCGTTTTTGCCATCTGCCCCGCGGCATAAGTTCCCATGCATTTGTTCTTCTAAATTCAGCCTCCGGTGTACGCCACATGCCCCAGCGGCATACAATCCATCAGGCGCCCCATATGCGGGCGCCTTTTTGTGAGGAGATGATTCACATGCAGATCAACAAGGTCGCCTTTATCGGCAAGGGCGGCGTCGGCCTGCTCTACGGCAGTATGATTGCCAAGGCCCTCGGCAATGACGCCGTCGAATACGTCATGGATGACGCGCGTTTCGAGCGCCACGTGGGCGATGCGCTCACCGTCAACGGAAAGCCCTGCGCGCTCAAGTCCGTCCGCGCCAGCGAGGCAACGCCCGCCGATCTGGTCATTCTCACGGTCAAGACGACGGGGCTCAACCAAGCACTCAAGACTATGGAGCGCGTCGTGGGACCCAACACGCTCATCGCCTCGCTGTGCAACGGCATTACGAGCGAGCAAAAAATAGCCGAGCGCTTTGGCTGGAAGCGCACCGTCCTGGGCATCTGCCAGGGCATGGACGCCGTATTCCTTAACGGCGCGCTCACCTTTACCAATGCGGGCGAGATTCGCTTTGGCGCGGCAGCAGGCACCGAGCCCGCAACCGTCACCGCCATCGATGAGCTCTACACGCGCTGCGGCATCGCCCATACCGTCGAGAGCGACATTGCGCACCGCATGTGGGCCAAACTCATGCTCAACGATGGCATCAACCAGACCTGCATGGCCTATGGCGGGACCTACGGGAGCGCCACGGAACAGGACTCCGAGCAGCGTCGCTGCTTTGTTTCCGCCATGCGCGAGACACTTGCGGTCGCCAACGCCGAGGGCGTTGAGCTTACCGAGGCAGACCTGACGCAGATGGTGCACCTCATCGAGGGAATCGACCCCGCCGGCATGCCCTCGATGGCGCAGGACCGCATCGCACAACGTAAAACCGAAGTCGAGGAGTTCGCGGGCACCATTTGTCGCCTGGCCGCCAAACACGATATCCAAGTGCCACAAAACGATTGGCTCTACCAGAGGATTCGCGAAATAGAAAGCAGCTGGTAGCCTCGCCCGCACGGCGACGCGCGCAATGTAAGCAGACAGGCCTTCGCGAGGATCCCATCGCTCGCGAAGGCCTGTCGCATTTAGGCCGAGGCTAAAACTGAGGCTCGTTTTGCGACTCCGGGACCTCGTCCTCGTCATCGCGGCAAAGCACCACGCCGGCGCTTCCCAACAGCGCCGCTGCAATCAAGGCGCTCACAACCACAGGAGCGGCACCCGTAGTGGACTGCAAGCCGGCAACTAACGCCGCCGTCGGACCAAGACATCCGATCAAAAGGGCAACGACGGCAATAGCGACATCTCGAGCGTTCATGGGATCACTTCCTCCACGAGAAAGACCTTGTTTCTCATGACTTAGTGTGCCCCGCGCCCATATGCCCAACGTAGTGCCACGGTAAGGGCTCTGTTAACCCAGATGCATATAAAAACGGGCGACTTTACATTGCCCGAAAGCTCAGTAAAGACGCCCGTCCATCATGTGCAATCGATGCCGACAGATTACCAACCGGTGTAGTAATCGGTAGTTCCGGCTGCGCAACCCGAATCGTAGACCTTGCACTCGCCCTTAGAGCCCGTAAAGGTCGAGCCCTGGGACTTATCGCTCGCAGCCACCACGTAGTAGCCGTCGGAATCACGCCAAAAGCCCTCGGAATCCAGCGTCCACTCACCCGTGCGGTGGTGATACAGCACGTTGCTGCTGTAATAGGTCTCGCGACGACCGTTGTAGTTATTGACGCCGCTCGAGCGCGTCAGGCCCGAGCCGTTCGCGTAATACGCAGCAGACGCGTAAGACGAGCCGGAGCCGGCGTTGTAATACGAAGCCTGAACGGCCTCGGCAGCTTCTGCCTCGACGGCCGCAGCCTCGAGCGCCTCGCGCTTAGCATCCTCGAGCGTGGAGCGAAGCTCGTCGAGCTCGGCCGACTTCGCGTCGACCTCCTCCATCGTCAAAAGACTGCCCGCACCGTCGATACAACCCTGCAGTACAGCGCGCTCGTCATCGGTGGCATAGTCACCGTACATGTTCATGATGATCTGCGCGCGGACCTCTAGGGAATCGCGCTTGGCCCCCATCGAGGCGTTCCACTCCTGCATGGAGCCAAAGCCGTCGCTACGATAGTCGACGGGCTGCATCAGGGTCGCCTCGGACGGCGTTGATCCGACCGCGTCGGACAGTGTTGCCGCGTGGGCATCGGTTACGCCGGCACCCACTAAAAGCGCCACGGCAAGCGTGGCAGAAAGGGCGGCGGCCTTCGGTTTTCGTGAATCGATCCTCATGTAGCTGGAAACCTCCGTAGTGAGTTTTTGCTGCGTTTAAGCTGCGTGTGATTCGATCGCGCTGCATAGTACCCCGAGTAAATCGCGACCTGCGGTTTTTCTCAAAAGGTGCACGTCATTTGCGTAAAACTCACATCCTCTCAACAGGAGTTTTCCACAACTCGCATGCATAAAGCATGCCAAAAACCCTGTAATAGCGCCCTTCCTATGCAAAAAAGGCGCCTGCGCAACCATTGTTCGCGCAGGCGCCTTGAGCAGGCATTTTATGCAGTTATACCTATCGAGTCGCAAGGGGCCCTTGCACAAGTCGCCCTACTCGTCCAGCGCGGCAAAGGCCTGCTTCAGATCCCAAATGATGTCCTCGGCGTTCTCGGTACCAATGGAAAGACGGATTGTAGAGGGCGTAATGTTCTGCTCGGCAAGCTCCTCGGAAGAGAGCTGGGAGTGCGTGGTGGTAGCCGGGTGCACGACGAGCGACTTGACGTCGGCCACGTTGGCGAGCAGCGAGAACACCTGCAGGTGGTCGATGAACTTCCAAGCAGCCTCCTGGCCGCCCTTGATCTCGAAGGTGAAGATCGAGGCGCCGCCACGGGGGAAATACTTCTGGTACAGCTCATGGTCGGGGTGCTCGGGCAGGCTCGGGTGGTTCACCTTGGCGACGTGGCCGTCACCGATCAGGAACTCAACGACCTTCTTGGTGTTCTCGACATGGCGGTCAACGCGCAGCGACAGGGTCTCGGTGCCCTGGAGCAGGACCCAGGCGTTAAACGGGCTAATGCAGGCGCCCTCGTCACGCAGCAAGATAGCACGGACATAGGTCGCGAAGGCAGCGGGGCCGGCGGCCTCGGCAAACGAGACGCCATGGTAGGAGGGATTGGGCTCGGCGATCTGCGCATACTTGCCGCTCGCCTTCCAGTCAAAGTTGCCGCCATCGATAATCACGCCGCCCAACGAGGTGCCGTGGCCGCCAATAAACTTAGTTGCAGAGTGAACGACGATGTTGGCGCCGTGCTCCAGCGGACGGAACAGATACGGGGTGCCGAAGGTGTTATCGACAACAACCGGAAGACCATGCTTCTTAGCGACCTCGGAGATAGCGTCGATGTTGGGGATATCGGAGTTGGGGTTGCCGAGCGTCTCGAGGTAAATGACCGTGGTGTTGTCCCTGATGGCGCCCTCGACCTCGTCCAGGTTGTGGGCATCGACGAAGGTGGTCTCGACACCAAACTGGGAGAGCGTGTGCTCCAGCAGGTTGTAGGAACCACCGTAGATGGTCTTTTGGGCCACCACATGGTCGCCGGCCTGAGCGAGGGCCTGCAGGGTATAGGTGATGGCGGCGGCGCCAGAGGCGACGGCAAGACCTGCAACGCCGCCCTCGAGCGCGGCAATGCGGTCCTCAAAGACGCCCTGGGTGGAGTTGGTCAGACGACCGTAGATATTACCGGCGTCGGCAAGGCCAAAGCGGTCAGCGGCGTGCTGGGAGTTGCGGAACACATAGCTCGTGGTCTGGTAGATAGGCACGGCGCGGGAATCGGATGCGGGGTCGGCGCTCTCCTGGCCAACGTGCAGCTGCAGGGTGTCGAAACCAAAGGTGTGCTCGGGGTTGTTGATAAACTGGCTCATGATGATCTCCTTGATCGAACAAAAGTAATATGAGTAAGAGAAGTAAGTCGCCGTCTCCTGATCACGCCGACGGGCGCAAGCAGGAGCCCGGCATTCGTCTTAGTAAGCAGTTCATATGCGGTCCTCCTTTTGACATCCCGTTCTCGTGGTCGGCTTAATTACCTACCGCCTTTGTGTGTTTTGAATAGTACGAGCATTGTTTCGCGCGGTCAATCACTTAAAAGCGCTAACCTGTTATCGGTTTTTTAGATAGCTATCGAAAGGACGGGTGCCGATGACCCTCCAGCAGCTTCGTTTTCTTATCGCCGTGGCAGAATCCGGCTCAATTAACGCCGCAGCTCAGCGCCTCTATACCGCGCAATCCAATATCTCCAACGCCGTCAAAAGCCTAGAGCAGGAGCTCCGTCTGGAAATCTTTACGCGCTCCAGCCGCGGCGTCACACTCACCAACGACGGCACCGAGCTTTTAGGCTATGCGCGCCAGGTCGTAGAGCAGGCCGATATGCTCGAGGCCCGCTACGAGGACGGCGGCACACCCCAGGCACGCCTTGCCGTCTCGGCCCAGCACTACGCTTTTTCGGTCGAAGCCTTTGTCAACGTCGTCGAGCGCTGCCGCGACAGTAAGTTTGAGTTCATCATGCGCGAGACCACCACATCACAGATCATCGACGACGTCCGCGCATTTCGCAGCGATATCGGCATTCTGTATCTGGATGACTTTAACGCCCGCGTCCTGCAGAAGGCCTTCGCCGACGCCCGCGCAAGCTTCCATCCCCTCTTCGATGCAACGGTCCACGTCTTCGTTAGCGAGCGCCATCCGCTCGCACGCCGCCCCCAGCTATCGCTTGCCGACCTTACGCCCTATACGCGCTACAGCTTTGAGCAGGGGACCTCAAACTCCTTCTATTACGCCGAGGAGCCGTTTAGCTATATCCCCTGCGACCGCAACATCCGCGTTTCCGACCGTGGCACGCTCACCAATCTGCTCATCACGTCGAACGGTTACACTTTGTCGACCGGTGTCCTCTCCAATGAAATGCAATGGGGCATGGCATCGATCCCGTTGGCAGACGCTCCAACGATGCGCGTGGGCTACATCATGCACGATGAGCGCAAGCCCTCTCCCCTGCTGCGGCAATACCTCGACGAACTCGATCGCATCATCCACGAAAACCAACCATTTGGGGACGGGATAGAAATGGCAGATTTAAAAGCCCTCTAGCTCTTGACAATTCAGGTCGCCCATCTTTCTTGGCGACAACGTCTCCACCATCCTTGTGGAGCGGCGCGCCTCGCATAAAACAGGATGGACCGGCGATACAATAGACAGCCGCAAGAGAGGAACTCGACGAAAGGAAGTCTGTGAAGGTCATCATCTATACCGACGGCTCGGCTCGATCCAATCCGGGACGCGGTGGCTACGGCGCCGTGCTCAAATACACCAACCCCGCCGGCAAGACCTTCACCTCCGAGCTTTCGCGTGGCTACGCCAAGACCACCAACAACCGCATGGAGCTCATGGCGGTCATCGTGGCGCTCGAGGCACTCAACCGTCCCTGCGAGGTCGAGGTCCACTCCGACTCGCAGTACGTCGTCAACGCCTTTAACAGGCACTGGATCGACGGCTGGAAAAAGCGCGGGTGGAAAACTGCCAACAAGCAGCCCGTTAAGAACCGCGACCTGTGGGAGCGCCTGCTTGCCGCAAAGAGCAAGCATAAGGTGGAGTTCATCTGGGTTAAGGGGCATGCCGGCCACGAGCTCAACGAGCGCTGCGACGAGCTCGCCACCACTGCGGCCGATGGAGTCAACCTCGATATCGACACCGGCTTTAACGAGAGCGACCTGTAATAGCGTTTTCGCGCAGCTTTATATCCCCACGCGCTACACTCATCCTGTAGACCAAAACAACGCAAGGGGGACGTATGCTGCGCATCGCGACCATCGGCACATCCATGATCACCGACGACTTTATCCAGGTCGTCAATGCCAACGACCAGGCTGTATTCGTAGGCACGCTCTCGCGCAACGCCGAGCGCGGCGCCGCCTTTACTGCCGAGCACGGCGGCGAACGAAACTTTACTTCACTTGATGAGCTTGCAGCAGCCGCCGACGTCGACGCCGTCTATATCGGCAGCCCAAACGCACTTCACTACGAGCAGGCCCTTGCCTGCATCGCCAGTGGCAAGCACGTCATCGTCGAGAAGCCCTTCTGCGTCACCGAGGCGCAGGCGCTGGAAGTCTTCCGCGCCGCCGAGGCGGCGGGCGTCGTAGCCCTCGAGGCCATGCGCCCGCTCCATGACCCCGCTTTCCACGCCATCGAGGACGCCCTGGGCGAGATTGCGCCCATTCGTCGCGCCTCACTGCGCTTTGGCAAGTATTCTTCACGCTACAACGAGGTTCTCGCGGGACGCGCCACCAACATCTTCGACTGCCACATGGCCTCGGGCTCCCTCATGGATATTGGCGTCTACACCGTCGAGCCCATGGTCGAGATCTTCGGCATGCCCTCCGGCCTTACGAGCATGGCTACTCTGCTCGACCCCACCACGCAAGAGCTAACCCATGGCCCCATCGATGGCTGCGGTTCCATCCTCGCCAGCTACGGCGGTGGCCGTATCTCCGTCGAGCTCGCGCACTCCAAAATTACGAATGACCTACTGCCCTCGCAGATCGAAGGCGAGCGTGGCACTATCCAGATTGACCATCTGTCCACGCCCCGCAACGTCCGCATCGACTATCGCGGCGATGTCGTACGCGGCTCGGCGACCGAGGCGCCGCGCGAACAGAGCGACAACGGCCGCGTGCTCGACCTGCCCAAATCGAGCAACACCATGGAATACGAACTCGCAGACTTTATCACCGCCATCGGCGGCATCGATAACGTCAAGGAAGAGATTTGGGAGACCCCGGCGGGACGTCACGAGCTTGGCCACTATCGCGATGTCACGCTTGTCTCGCTGCGCATCATGGATGCCGTGCGCCAACAGACCGGCATTACCTTCCCCGCCGATTCTGTCAAGCAGGCCTAGCGATGGGTATTTTCGACAAGCTTTTCTCGGGCGTCGCCGGCGGCAGCCGCGAGCCCCAAAAGCCCTCTGGCGTCGAGCTCGAGCTGCACCGCAGGCTTACTGTGCTCGCAAGCGACGAGGCCACTCAAGACACTCCCCTGCGCTATTTCCTGCGCTGGGAGGGACAGGTCCAAGGCGTTGGTTTTCGCTTTACCAACACCAACCTCGCGCAGGCACGCGCACTCACCGGCTGGGTGCGTAACATGGAAGACGGCTCAGTCGAGATGGAGATACAGGGAGCTCCAGCAAACATCCTATCTCATCTCGAGGCGCTTCATGCCTCCTACGAGCGCATGGGAACGCGTTTTCGCCTCGTAGACGCCCAGGTCCGAGCCCCACTTACCAATGAAGACAGTTTCACTCCTCATTATTAGTATTGTGTGCTAAATACGGTATCATTTACCTACGTCCGTTAATAGAAAAGAGGCGAGGCGCATGGCGGTGCAAAGAAGGAATACTAGGCAGCGAAAGCTAGTTCTTGATGCCGTGCGCCAAAGCTACAACCATCCCACCGCCGATGAGATCTACAACGCTGTGCGCGCGCAGGATAACAAAATCAGCCGCGGTACGGTCTACCGCAACCTCAATCTCTTGGCCGATGCCGGGGAGATTCTCTCGATTAAAACGCCGGGCGGCAGCCGCTTCGATCGTGCCATCGAGCCGCATGCACATATCATCTGCACCTCGTGTGGCCGCGTCATCGATGTGCCGCTCCCCTTCAATACCCAGCTCGACGCCAGGGCATCCGAACAAATCGGATGGAGCGTCAGCTCGCACTACACCATCTTCGAAGGCCTCTGCCCCAACTGTAGGTAGATTTTGGGACATGCCTTAAAATCAACTTTTCACCGATTGCGGCAAAAGGAAGATTTCCAGGCATGTCCCAAATGTCTACTCAGCAAGTAGGCGACGCAGCTCTTCTTCGACCGTGCGCACGTAACGGACGCGGTCGTTGATACCGCGCATGCTGGGATTGCAGCTCTCCATCAGATAGGGATGGCCCACCACGTTGAGCATGTCGCGGTCGTTTTCATTATCGCCAAACGCCATCATTTCGTTAGGTGAGATCCCCAGCGCACGACCATAATCGGCAAGCGCGGACCCCTTGCCCGAATCAAAGCCGATAAAGTCGGTCCATTCGGTTCCCGACGTCATCACATCGACCCGGTCGCCAAAGCGACGGACGAAATACTCCAGCGCCGCCGGCTGCTCTGTCTCGGGCGTTTGAAACGCGATCTTAATGACGTCCTCGTCGATGTCCTCGGGGCGGTCGACCACCGCCACATCGCAATGGACCTCGTAGCGCAAATGGTCGACGAATGCATCGTTGCCGCTCATGGTGTAGAGGTGCCCCTCGCAGGAAAGGGTCACGTCGGCATGGGGATACGCAACCACGGCATTCGCAATATCCATAGCAAGGTTACGCTCCATGGAACGCTTGACAACGGCACGCCCCTCGCTCATCACGAGGGCTCCGTTTTCGCATACATAGGCGAGCTCATCGGCCACCGGGGCAAACAGATAGCGCAAGCTCGCATATTGACGGCCGCTCGCCGGCATAAACACGATGCCACGACGATGCAGCTCATCGATGAGCTCAAAGGCCTCGGAACGCGGCTCGCACTCCCCCGGATGCAGCAACGTGCCGTCCAAATCGCATGCAATCAGCTTGATTCCCTCAAGACCCATATGCTTTCCCCCACAGCACCTCATCAACAGCAAGACGGACTTTGAATAGCTGCCTCTCAAAGTCCGTCTTGCTCATACGCACGTTAACCGCGCGCCTTTTTTACGATCGTAAAGTCGGGAGCCATGCTCACAACGGCATACGCCGCACTCGACGCAAAGCGCCGGTCCGTATCGAGTTCACGGGTAACCACCGAGAGCATAACGCCCTCGACGCCCCGGAGCATGCGGCCCAAAACAGGCTGCACCGGCGTATACATGCGCACGGTATGCTCGTCCGAATCGCCTCGGAAAAGCGGCGCGTGCATATTGCCGATCTCCCAGCACGCATGCGCGAGCGCAATCGGATCCATGCGGTCGACTTCGACCAAATAGACCTCGGCGCTGCGCAGGCGTACGACAACCGCCACGGGCACCATGCCCGAACGGTCGATGGCGAGCACGTCGCCGTCGGCAAGACGACTGCCGTCGGCAGCATCTAGCCGAACATCGACCGTGCGCCCCAGCTCCGTCACGCCCGCAAACGCGCATACATCAGCCTGGTCCCAATCGAGCAGCAGCTCGTCAACTTCAAAGATGCCACCCAGCTCCCGACGAAGCAGGAGTTCATAGGACGGATCGTTGAGATTTCCCAAGCATGTCGTCGAAACCAAGCGTTCAGGCATACTCTAATCCTCGACCTCGACGAGCTCGATATCAAAGTTGAGATCCTTGCCGGCCAGCTCGTGGTTAGCATCGAGCGTCACGGCCTCGGGCGTCACATCGATGACAACGGCAGGAACAGGCATGCCGCTCGGCGTGGACAGGAAGAGCTTCATGCCCTTCTCGATCTGCTCGATGTTGGGAACCTGCTCGGCCGGGAAGGTGATAACCATCTCGGGATTGTGCTCGCCGTAGGCATCGGCAGCAGGAATGTGCACGGTCTTCTTCTCGCCCACCTGCATGTCGACAACGGCGGCATCGAAGCCCTTGATCATCTGACCGGCACCGCAGGTGAACTCCAGCGGCTCGCCGCGATCGTAGGAGCTATCGAACTGCGTGCCGTCGTCGAGCGTGCCGCGATAATGAGTCTTGACCTTCTTGCCCTGGTTGGACATGGAAACCTCCGTGATAAGGGCGGCACACAAAGCGGGCCGCCATGAACGTATGGCGCTAACTATACCCTAGTCATACAATTCGAAGACAGTTTGCAAAGAAACGCTGCAACCGGAGGAACCATGGCATATCCCGTATTTGACTTGCACTGCGACACCGCCGACCGCATCGGCTGGGCCACACTCGATCTCGACCTGCGCTTTACCGCCGGAACCGACGGTTATTTCCCCGGCGACGAGACGCATCCGCAAGATTTCGACCTCATCGAGGGCAACGCCTGCGCCATCTCGCTCACAAAGATCGGCAACACACCGTGGGCACAGTGCTTCGCCACGTTTGTCCCCGACGAGATTCCCTCCGCCCACGCCGCGCGCTTCCAGGCGCAGATCATGGCGCATATGAGCGGCCAGGCCATGCTCAACCACGATCGCATGGTCAACGTGCGCAGCGCCGCTGACATTCGCCCCGCGCTCAAGGACGGCAAGGTCGCCTGCATCCACACCATCGAAAACGCCACGTTCTTTGCCGAGGACCCCGCACTGATCGAGGTGCTCAAGAGCTTGGGCGTACTCATGTCATCACTCAGCTGGAACGCGCAGGGGCCGCTCGCGAGCGGACACGATACCCACGCCGGCCTCACCGCCGCCGGCATCGAGGCACTTACGCAGATGGAGCACGCCGGCATGGTGCTTGACGTCTCCCATCTCAACGATGAGTGCTTTGACGAGGTCGCCGCCCGCGCCACGCGTCCCTTCGTCGCCAGCCACTCCAACTCCCGTGCGGTTTGCGGCGCCAAACGCAATCTTACCGACGACCAGTTCCGCACCATTCGCGACATGGGTGGCATCGTCGGCCTCAACTACTGCAGCGAGTTCCTTTCCAACGACGCAACCGACAAGACCGCCGCAGACGTCACCTTCGATCAGCTGGCGGCACATATCGAGCACTGGCTCGACCTGGGCGGCGAGGACGTCATCGCGCTCGGCGGCGACTGGGACGGCGCCACGGTGCCCGCTTTCCTCTCCGATGCCAGCAAGATGCCCGAGTTCCAGAACATGCTCTCCAAGCATTTTGGCAAGACCGTGATGCAAAAGCTCTGCAGCGACAACGCGCTTGCCTTCTTTGAGCGTTATTAATTTCACATCCCTTGAGCGGGCCGGCATGCCGAACGGTCGACATGCCGGCCCGTCCCCAATCTGAAGGACCGCTTTTGACGCAGCAGTTTACGATTTCCGTATCCCGACCGGATAGGATGCCCATCCCCGTCGTCGTTACCAAAAAGCGTGTCAAGAACTTCAACCTACGCGTCACATCGAGCGGTGAGGTCCACGCAAGCGCACCGCTCGGTGCCACCCGCGAGCGTATCGAAGCATTTGTGAAGCGCAACAGCGCCTGGATTATCAGCCGACTTGCCCAGCGCGAGCAACGTCAGGCGACGGAGCGAGAGCCGCTCAGCCCCTCGTCCATCATTGCGCTTTGGGGCAAGCCCATCACGGTACAAGATGCGCTCGATCACAACTTTGCATCACCCGCACCGCGACCCAAACAGGCCACCTTCGCAAGTTTTATGGGTACCGACGAGCCAAGTGGGCGCGCGCAGGCAAAGCAGCGCACGGCCCTCGACGGCCTAACGCCCGATGAGCTCCAAGCCCGCATCGACCAGCTCTATACATCCGAGGTCACCACGGCGCTGCGCGATATGGTGCGCACATACGAAATCGCAATGGGTGTCGCCGCTTCCCGCGTTTCCGTGCGCAGCATGAAAACGCGCTGGGGCTCGTGTACGCCCAAAACCGGTGCCATTCGCATCGCACGCGAGCTTGCCGCCTACCCCGTCGAGTGCCTTGACATGGTTGTCGCCCACGAGCTCGTCCATTTGCTCGAGCCAAGCCACAATCAGCGGTTTCACGCCCTGCTCGACACGTACTGCCCCAACAATAGAGCTCTGTCGCAGCGGCTCAAGCAGCCACCCATAGAGACGTATTAGAACCGGTTAGCGCACGCGCTCGATCTCGACACCGCAGCTTGCCAGGGGAAGACCGACGGGCGCCCAAGGCTTATCGAGCTTAACACGCACGCCGAGCAGCAGAGGGTAACGACGTAGCAGCATCTGGGCCACGCCCTCGGCTGCGGCCTCGATGAGCTTAAACGTATGCTCGCGCAGATAGCCATCGACATCGTGGCACACCGAGCCGTAATCAATCGAGGCATCCAGGTTATCGTGCTCCCCTGCTGCACGCAGGTCGGCATAGAGCACCAAGGACACGATGAACTTCTGGCCCAGGGCGTTCTCCTCGGGATACACGCCGTGGTTGGCAAAGATCTCAAGACCTTCAACGGTGATGCGATCGGCATGGCACAGATCGTCATAGCCCACGTGGGGCACCGCCGTTGCGGTGGATATTTCGCCCCTTCCACGGCGGGCGAGCTCGGCGCCTTCAGTCTTGGTTGCATTCTCGGGCAGTTTCTTGTTATCCATCGCGATCGTCTCCTTCGTTTAGAACCCCGACCGCGCAAACCAACTACACGCGAATCGACAGGTTCTTTTTATCATCGCTCCAGTTGCAGGCATTGCGCGCGGGGCATGCAAAGCAGGCGCGCGACGCTTTGTCGGCTGCATAGAGCAGACGCTCAAGCGGTTGGCTGTTCACGCGCAGCTTTCTATGGCCTAAAATGGCCGTCTTAATGGCCGCGGCATCGGCCGGATCAAATGCCACGTCATCGGGCATGCCGCCAAGAATCGCATCAGCGACGCGCTCGCTTGCAACATCATGGGATATACCCGATTCATACTGTTCATCTTTGCCGATATCGTGAAGAAGTGCCGTGGCGTAGATGACCTCGCGGTCAAATTCGAGCTGTTCCTCAAGATTCTTAATCCACATAATGCGCGCGACATCCAGCAGATGGTCAATACCGTGGCGGCAAAAGATGCGCCCCGATTCCAACTGTGCAATGTTGCCCAGGTGCCGCCGGAACAGCCCGTTGGCACAAATGTAATCAATGCGAGGCATGGCGCCAAAGGGAGTCAGGCCCGAAGCCATAAAGCCGCGACGCGGCGTCCCCTCATCGGTCTTCGATGTAAAGTCGTTGACGACTCTCATGGTTAGCGGCCCAGCATCCTAAAGAATCGCTCCTCGAGCGCGGGATCGGTCTCAAAGACACCGCGACGAGCAAGCGTTACGGTCTTGGTACCGGGCTTTTGCACGCCGCGCATGGTCATGCACATATGCTCGGCTTCCATCAGCACGATCGCCCCTTGGGGAGCAAGATATTCCATGAGGGCATCGGCAACCTGCGCGCACAGCTGCTCCTGCAGCTGCAGACGACGGGCATAGACCTCAACCGTGCGAGCAAGCTTAGACAGACCCGCCACGCGACCGTTAGGGATATAGCCGATCGCAGCCTTGCCATAAAACGGCAGCAGATGGTGCTCGCACAGCGAGTAAAACGTAATGTCGCGCTCGATAACCAAATCGTTCGAAGCGACGGCAAAGGTTTTGGACAGGTGCTCCTCGGCACTCCGGCCCATACCGCCGGCAATCTCGCCATACATACGGGCGACGCGTGCCGGGGTCTCCAGCAGGCCCTCACGAGTTGGGTCCTCGCCTATACCTTCAAGCAGCAGCTTAATAGCAGTCTCGACTTTTTCCTGATCGACCATCTGGGCCTCACTTTTTTCGATTTCGCGTTCGCGCTATGGTACCACGCTGGCACGCAACCTCTTCCAGCTACATAGTATGGGTCGAATAGACCGGATCGTCCCGCCAAAGCTCCACAGCGTCGCAAAGCGCAACGCCCTCGCGCGCAGCACGAGCGCGCGTGGCGTTCATGTCGATCACGCGCTGATTGCTCGAGCCCCTAAAGCGCAACGAGATATCGTACAGATCTTGAACGAACGGACCGTCTACCAGCATGTCGAGGCAAGCAAGGATACGGTCCGTCACGTCGGTATGGTGACGGCCGCCCGGCATTAGTTCCTCGAGCACGTCACCGGTAAAGCACCAAATGGTCTTCCCAGACTCCACAGGATAGGTCGCACGCACGCGTTCGATAAAATCAACGAGCCCCGCCTGGTTCTCGGGTTCCATAGGCTCCCCGCCCAGAATCGTCAGGCCATCAATAAAGGGATGATCAAGACTCTCGATGATTTTGTCCTCGACGGCACGATCGAACGGTTCACCCGCGGCAAAGTCCCACGCGACGGAGTTAAAACAATTCTTGCACCCACGACGGCACCCACTCACAAACAGAGAAGTACGAACGCCTTCTCCATCAGCAATGTCGAAATACTTAATGTTCGCGTAGTTCATAGGTAACCTTCCTGGGGGTCTGGAGCATATCATCCCGTCCTCAAACATTCTCGGCCTTCGGCCTGCGAAACTGCGGGCGGGACGATATGCTCCAGATCCCTCGCGAGCGACACTCGGTGAACGAAGCGAACATCGAGTATGGGGTTCGAGGCCCAATAAAAACTGGGTTGTGGCTCAACCGCCATCGCAAGTAAATCGCAGCTGCAGCTCGAATTATTACCGCTAAGAACTTCGAGGAGTGAGCAGGCCGCATACTGCATCTCAGCTACATCAACTTGGCTGCCCCGTAGCGAGGCCCCGGACCTTTGCTCGATATGAGCTCCGCACGAACAGGAGGCGCCAGTGGCGCCTCCGTCGTGAGCCAGGACTGTCCGAAATAGCGAGTAAAGGTCCGGGGCCTCGCTACGGGGCAGCCTGGGGTGGTTATTAGAGATGCAGCACGCGGTCGCGGATCTCCTCGGTTCGACCCTGGTTCCAGAACTGGGTACCGATGTAGCCGCACGTGCGACGGGCGACATTCATCTTCTCCTGGTCACGATTGCCGCAATTGGGGCACTCCCACACCAGTTTGCCATCGTCCTCGACAATGCGAATCTCGCCGTCATAGCCGCACACCTGGCAGTAATCGCTCTTGGTGTTGAGCTCGGCGTACATGATGTTGTCGTAGATGTACTGCATTACGCGAATGACCGCCTTGAGGTTGTCCTGCATGTTGGGAACCTCAACGTAGGAGATAGCACCGCCCGGCGAAAGCTGCTGGAACATGCCCTCAAACTTAAGCTTGTCGAAGGCATCGATCTCCTCGGACACGTGGACGTGATAGCTGTTAGTAATGTAGCCCTTGTCCGTCACGCCCGGGATAATGCCGAAACGGCGCTGCAGGCATTTGGCGAACTTGTAGGTCGTCGACTCAAGCGGGGTGCCGTACAGCGAGAAGTCGATATCGCTTTCGGCCTTCCACTCGGCGCACTTGTCGTTCATGTGCTGCATGACGGCCATGGCAAACGGTGTGCCCTCCTTCTCGGTGTGGCTGTGGCCCGTCATGTACTTGACGCACTCATACAGACCGGCGTAACCCAGGCTAATGGTGGAATAACCGCCCACGAGCAGCTTGTCGATCGTCTCGCCCTTCTTAAGGCGCGCCAAGGCACCGTACTGCCAAAGAATCGGCGCAGCATCCGAAAGCGTGCCCATCAGGCGCTCATGACGGCACAACAGGGCGCGGTGGCACAGCTCAAGGCGCTCATCGAAGATCTTCCAGAACTTGTCCATGTCCTGATGCGAGCTCAGCGCAACATCGGGCAGGTTGATGGTCACAACACCCTGGTTAAAGCGACCATAGTACTTAGGCTTGGTCGGGTCATAGTTCAGAGCGTTGGCGACATTGTTAAAGCCGTTGCCCGAACGGTCGGGCGTCAGGAAACTGCGGCAACCCATGCAGGTATAGCAATCGCCGTTGCCGGCGGTCTCGCCCTTAGACAGCTTGAGCTCGCGCATCTTCTTCTCGGAGATGTAGTCGGGCACCATGCGCTTGGCGGTGCACTTGGCGGCGAGCTTGGTCAGATAGAAGTACGGCGAATCCTCGCGGATGTTATCGTCCTCGAGCACGTAGATGAGCTTGGGGAACGCCGGGGTGATCCACACGCCGGCTTCGTTCTTAACGCCCTCATAGCGTTGACGAAGCGTCTCCTCCACAATCATGGCAAGGTCGTGCTTCTCCTGGGGCGTACGGGCCTCATTGAGATACATAAAGACCGTCACGAACGGCGCCTGGCCATTCGTGGTCATAAGGGTCACGACCTGATACTGAATCGTCTGGACGCCGCGACGAATCTCATCGCGCAGGCGTTCCTCAACGACCTCGCGAACCTTCTCGGCAGATGCCGAAACACCGAGCTCCTCAAGCTCGCGAGCAACCTCGCCGCGAATCTTTTGACGGCTCACCTCAACGAACGGGGCGAGATGGGTCAGCGAAATAGACTGACCGCCGTACTGGGAGGAAGCAACCTGGGCGATAATCTGCGTCGCGATGTTGCAGGCGGTCGAGAAGCTGTGCGGCTTCTCGATCAGCGTGCCCGAGATAACGGTGCCGTTCTGGAGCATGTCCTCCAGGTTCACCAGATCGCAGTTGTGCATGTGCTGGGCAAAGTAATCCGAATCGTGGAAATGGATCAGGCCCTCATTATGGGCATCCACGATCTCCTGGGGCAGCAGCACGCGTTGGGTCAGGTCCTTGGAAATCTCGCCGGCCATATAGTCGCGCTGAACGGAATTGACGGTCGGATTCTTATTGGAGTTCTCCTGCTTAACCTCTTCGTTATTGCACTCGATCAGCGACAGGATCTTGTCGTCGGTCGTGTTCTTTTGGCGCTTCAGGCTCTGAACATAACGATAGATGATGTAGCGGCGAGCGACCTCGTAGCAGTCGAGACGCATGATCTCGTCCTCGACCAGATCCTGGATCTCCTCGACCGATACGGTATGGCCGGCCTTCTCACATGCCTCGGCGACGTTTTGCGCCGCGTAGATCACCTGGCGGTCGGTAAGACGAGAGCCCTCCTCGACCTCCAAGTTGGCGGCGCGAATCGCATTGACGATCTTATCGATGTCAAAGGCAACCTCGGTGCCGCTGCGCTTGATGATCTTCATCCTCTTGCCTCTTTCGCGTCGTAATCCCATTGCGCTTCAGAGCCAAACGATGCCTGGCAGGGCTTGTCCCTGTCTTGCGGCGCCGTCGCGCAATCTGTGCTCTCGATAAACCATAGGTCCTCATGCGGACAATCCTCGCGGCCGATCAAGCGGCTCAAAGGCGTGTCCAAATGGGACGAACAAGGTCTTCGTTCTCTGTCCGCCATCTATCATACGACAAAGACGCCTCTATATCCTGTATTCTTTTTTTAGATCAAACACAACATATAGTGTTTCAGCAGGTCAAAGCAATTGGTCATTTTACAGACACATTAATTATGAGGGTTTCTCGGCAAGTCGGTAAAACGTTACCAACGCGGCTACCTGCAAGGCAGTTATAAAACCCCCTAGTCAAGCCGCCGACAAATCCTACCAAAACCAAGCCGCTCACGCGAAAAGAATCCAAAAGATTATGCTTGACCAACATGTTGCGGTCGAATGCCGGCGGACGGAGCGACGGGGCTGCAAACGCTCGGAAGACTACAGCCCCGGCACCCCGTCCGCCGGCATTCGATAGGCGAGGAGCTATTACCTCTCTTCGCGAGCTATCATGCGGCCGAGAGCCGCTGTAAAGGGATCGAGCAGCACGCCGGCGATAACCACAAAAGCCCACCCCTTTGTGACAAGGCCCGCCCAGCGCGCGAAGAACGTACGGCCTTCAATCGTTCCGAATCCTCCCTGGAAGGCAATCTCGCCAAAACCGATCACCATAAAAGATTGCACGGGGGTCAACCATGGAAACGCGGGCGACGTGCACGGTTATGATCAAAATAATCATCTCCCACGAGACCAAGAGGCCAATAACGACAAATTATGCTGGGCAGCAAATGCAACGTGAAAAAGCGACCGAGGTCGATAATTTGACGGCATATTATGTGTGTTTATAACAAAACAGTCCAGAAGCAAAGCCTCTGGACTGCAAACATTTGGTGGGCGTTACAAGATTTGAACTTGTGACCTCTTCCGTGTCAGGGAAGCGCTCTCCCCCTGAGCTAAACGCCCAAATGGAGCGGACAACGGGGCTCGAACCCGCGACCCCAACCTTGGCAAGGTTGTGCTCTACCAACTGAGCCATGTCCGCTTACGAGGATTAATCTTACGTGATACCCGCATCCTATGCAAGAACTTTTTTTGAAAAGTTTTGCGACGCCCTCGCGAACCTCACGAAGACATCAACCACCTCAAAAAGGCCGAGCTCCTCACCCTGATACACGTATGCCGAGCCCGGAAGCGCCAGCTCAAGCAAAAGGGCCGCCCGCGCGCGGCGCTCGCCGAGTTCACGGTCCTCGTCATAAGACGACCCGTCGCGTAAGAGCCAGTCGAGCGCAATCTGGTGGTAGCGCGTCGCCTTGATTTGCAGCAGGGCATAGCGCGTCGCCACTCGCGATAGATCTCGTGGACCTCGTTGCGGTCCCACAGCGGATGGGTGCCGTCGTCAACCATGTCATCGCCCTCGGCGAGATGCCACCGGTCGAGGTCATCGCGGTCGAGGTCCTTGGCGAGACCGTGCGCCACATCAATGCGAAAGCCATCAACGCCTCGATCGCTCCAAAACGTCAGGACGTCGCAAAAGAACGCATGAACCTCGGGGCATGACCAGACAAAGTCCGGCCGCTCGGGCGTAAACATATGCAGCTACCACTGACCGTCCGCAGCACGCGTCCAGGCGGGGCCGCCAAAGTTGGCATTCCAATTGGTGGGAGGCAGCTCGCCATGTTCGCCGCGACCATCGCGGAAGATATAACGGGCGCGCTCGGGCGATCCGGGGCCGGCGGCAAGAGCGGCTTTGAACCAGGGGTGCTGGTTGGATGAATGATTGGGCACGATGTCGACGATGACCTTGATGCCGCGCGCGTGAGCCGCAGCGACCATGTCATCGCAGTCGTCAAGCGAGCCGAGACGTGGGTCGACATCGCAGTAGTCCGCCACATCATAGCCACCATCGACAAGAGGCGATGGGTAAAACGGGCTCAACCAGATGGCCTCGATGCCCAGCCGCTCAAGATAGTCCATCTGCTGGGTAATGCCCACGATGATACGCCCAAAGCTGATATTCGCGGCAAACAACGCCACAGCCACGCCCCAAGACGCTCGCTCCCTCTCGGGTTCGAGCCTCTGCAATGGGTACGAAAAAGCCCGGCTACCGTGGTAGTCGGGCTGTTGCGCTTGGAGCGGACAACGGGGCATCCGCGTATCCGCTTCGCGGATCCGCACCGGCTTCGGCCGCCTGCCGGCGACCTCGCCAGCTCGCTACAAACGCTCCGCGTTTGCTTAACGCTCGCTCCCTCTCGGGTTCGAGCCTCTGCAATGGGTACGAAAAAGCCCGGCTACCGTGGTAGTCGGGCTGTTGTGCTTGGAGCGGACAACGGGGCTCGAACCCGCGACCCCAACCTTGGCAAGGTTGTGCTCTACCAACTGAGCCATGTCCGCATATGTAAAACAAAACGGGCGCCGGAGCGCCCGGATGTTGCCTGGAGGCGAAGCCCGGATTCGAACCGGGGGTAAAGGCTTTGCAGGCCTCTGCCTTACCACTTGGCCACTTCGCCGAAAAAGGACCGTTAAGAACGGTCCGGAAATGCAATGGAGCGGACAACGGGGCTCGAACCCGCGACCCCAACCTTGGCAAGGTTGTGCTCTACCAACTGAGCCATGTCCGCTTGCGGGTTATTAATTTACGCGAGTTATCCAAAAGACGCAAGTACTTTTTTCAAAAAAGTTGCCCAAAGCAAGTTCACGCAGGAAAATCATGTCAACCCAAGGCGCTAAGCGCACGATTCCAATGCCGAGCTAAACAGCTTCACCATCCGAACGCGTGTGCCGGCACCATCCGTGCGACGGGCAACCTCCACATTATCGACGAGCATGCGCATAAGCTTGATACCGCGTCCGCGTTCCTCGGATGCCATCGGTTCGCTCGCCCCATCGATAGAATAGCCAGCGCCTCGATCAAGCACCTCAAGCACAACACGGTCCCCATAGGCCTGAATCGTCAGGATGCAGCCAACACCGCCCGCATGGTCATATGCGTTACCCAATGCCTCCCCCAACGCTAATGCGACGTCATAGCGCTCATCACGCCTCAGGGGAAGCGATTCGAGAAGCTCGGCCACACGGTGCCGATAATACGGGAGATTCTCGATGCCTCGCTGCACCTTGACGCTCTTGCTCCATCGCGGCAACTCCCCCACCGGAATGGCGGGAATCGACTCCCGCACCGGACCCGCAACATGAAGGATGTCGACAAGTCGGGCAATCTCCAAAAAGCGAACGACCTCATCGGAGGCGTTAACAAGCGAAAGCAGCCCTTCTCGTCTCATAAGCTCTCTGGCACGCGTAAGCAAAAACGCCAAACCCGTCGAGTCGATAAAAGCCACGGTCTGGCAATTGATGACAACACGGCGCACGCCCCGGTCGATTAAATTATCCAACCGTCGGCGCAGCTCGGGCACCGAGGCGATATCGATATCGCCCGGTGGCGTCAAAACCGCTATGTCATTCCACTCATTCATGCGACCATGGTTCCCCAAAAGAGCTCGCTCGATGCACACTTTTCTGCAACCGTTAGGATTCTGTATGCCCAACGTCGCGACCTACGATCGACCCCGTAAAAACTCAAGGGACACCAATGCAATGTCATCGTCCAGCGCCGAGTCGGTAAAGCGGTCAAGCTCGCCCAAGACCTTACCGCAGATGCCCGATACGCCCTCACCCGAAACAGAGAGTAGAAGGTCGCGCAGGCGTTGCTCGCCAAAGAAAGCACCCGAGCGGTCGCGTGCTTCGATCGTTCCGTCGGTATACATAAACAGCATGTCACCAGGATCGAACGTAAACACGCCCGTCTCGTACACCATGCTCTCAAAGGCACCGATCACGCCCGATTGGCACCCAAGGAGCTCCACTTCTCCCCCGCAGGCCTCTCCTCCGCCATGCGGCGTCGACGACGGCCTAATGACCATAGTGGGAGGATGTCCCGCAGAGCAATAGGTAGCGCGGCCCGCTTTAAGATCAATCTTGGCGATAAACGCCGTCACAAACGTCTCGACCCTCGAAAAGCCCATGAGCATGCTATTGAGCGAGCGGGCCATGCGAGCGGGTCCCGCACCCTCCCAGGCATAAGCCGTCAACGCCGTCTTGACGAGCGCCGACATCGACGCCGCCTCAATTCCTTTGCCGGAGACATCGCCCAATATCATAACGGCGCAATCGTCGGGAAGACGGACTAGCGTATAGAAGTCACCACCGACCAACGCCGAATTCGTTGCCGACAGGTATACCGAATCGGTTGCGATGCCCGGAACGTCGCCTAGCGAATTTCTCATGCCAATCTGAAGCGTCTGAGCGATATGACGCTCTTCACGCTTTTGAGACTCGCCCTCATAGATCAGCTCAAAGTCGTGTGCCAAATGCACCATGTAGTCGTATTCAAGGTCGTCGATTGGCTCCTGACTGCCATCACGGAGCAGCAAAACGCGCCTCGTCGGTCCCTTGGCGATATCAGCGGGCACGATTGCATCGTTGCTTCGCGTACCATCCGCCTCCGAGTGGCAGCGCCCCGCCTCGATACCGGAGTCGACATAAAGTCCCTGACACGGCAGGCCGTGGGCTCTCAACCATGCGCCCATAGTCGTGGATTCGTCCACGCGCGTAAGGCGCACGTGCTTGAGGTCGTCGGCGCTCGTCCCACCCAGCACCGATGTCTCAAATCCATCGGAAATTGCCCCCAGGCGCGCCGCCGGCGTCGTGACAGAAAAGAAGAGTGACTCCGGATCGCCCGGCAATGCCACACGACTGCCGCCTTCAAAATCGATGACATAGGTTTCGAGGCCCGCATCATACTCCACGGGGCAGAAATGACAACTGAGCACAGCGCAGATTTCGGTCGATACCGCACGCGAGGCGGCAATAGGATCATCGAGATAGGCAAACAACTCATCGCGCAGCACGTTGAGAGAACGGCCAAGCTCTGCCGTGCGACGTGAACGTAGACTCGATGCCATGCCGACTAGTTGGATGGAGAGATAATCGCAAATGACCTCGAGCACGTTGACATCATAGGCAAGCGGCGCCTGCGGACGTTTCCAACCGACCTCCAACACACCGAGCACCTGAGTGCCATAAAACACGGGAAGACATATCTCGCTGCGGTATGGAGGCATATCTTGCATGCGTAGCAGGTGCTTAGAACGATTGTCCAGGTCCATGAACATACCCGAGGCAATCCTATCGCCCTCAAGGTCCTGCTGAATCGACAGGCGGCAGGCACGAGACTCACGGAGCACATACGTCGGGATACCCGCACCATACGGCATAAACTCGGGCAGGTAGCTGTCATACAGCTCCTTGGAAACACCGCGAAGCTTAAAACCGCCGCTCTCAGAAAAATAGATGGCAGCACCCGAGGCATCGAGGGTTCCTACAAGCTGGTTCAAAACGGTATCCAACAAACTAGGCAGCTCATCGGAGCCCACCGTGCTCATAATGACCGACAACGTGCCCGAGAGGCGCTTATTCGCCACTCTGAGCTCCGAAAGCGCACGCTTGAGCTGACGGTCATGCGAATACTGCTCTTCGATACTATGGAGCGCCACGAGAACACGCGGCGCACGGCGGCCAAAGATACGAGGCGGCGTAACCGAGCCGGCACAAACTAGGACGGGAATAAAGGAGCCGTCACTGAGCTTAAGCATCAACTCGCTCTCGGTACCATTGGTCTCAAAAGGAAGACGATGTTCTGTCGCGCGTTCAAATGCTGACGAGTACAAGAGATCTTTAACGTCCCCGTTGATCACATCGGAACGTTCCTCGCAGATCAAGTCGAGCAAGCGATTGTTTACATGCAAAATGGTTCCGTCGAGCTCGCAGATAATGACAGCATCGCTCGTAATATCGACCAATTGGGCAACGTCAACCCACTCATTGCGCTCAAGCGTTTCCATCGTGAACCTCACCGTCTATCGGTAACAAAAAAGCCTCCGAAGAGGCTTCTCAAATGCGATGGTGTCGGAGGCGGGACTTGAACCCGCATGACCAAAAAGCGGTCACTAGCACCTCAAGCTAGCGCGTCTGCCAATTCCGCCACTCCGACATGCTATATTGTTGATTCGCAGTTCGTTTTGTTGGACCCGCGCTTTCAACGAGGAAGATAATAACCTATGATTCGAGAACTGTGCAAGCACTTTTTTCAAAAAAGTTTACGAATTTGAAAATGCGCAGGTAGATCTATATGTCCGGGCCGGAATGGGGGCAACTTCCCAACGCGTCCTCGGGCATGCGGTACATTTTGATTCGCGCTTCGCGCTACAAAATGTACCGCCCCCTGCGGAATGCGTTGGGAAGTTGCCCCCATTCCGGCCCTACAGCCACATACTCCAAGTACGATTCTCAAACATATACTGGGGCTGATGCAAATTTGGTGGCTCGGCTTTGCCGAGCCCTTATATAAGGAGGCCGGAGCTAAAGCTCCGGCCTCGCTATCTTTCCCATTAGATTAAGTGAGCGATCAGGGAACCGCATTCCACCTGCCGAGTTGCCGCAGGGCCTGCCCTGGTGTTGCTTTTCAGAACATTCCGCAGGACGGAGGAAGCCCCGCAGCGCGCAGCGCGCAGCGGGGCTTCCGACATGTCCGAGGACGTTCTGAAAAGCAACACCAGGGCAGGCCCGAACGATAACAACCGACTACAGGTCGATGTGCGATTCCTTGATCGGGAACGGCTCGGCGAAGTGGCAGGCGCAGCAGTGGCCCGGAGCAACTTCCCTAAACTCGGGAAGCTTCTCGGAGCAGATGCCCTGCGCGATCGGGCAGCGCGTGTGGAAACGGCAGCCAGTCGGCGGATCCAGCGGTGACGGCGGATCGCCGGCGAGGATGATGCGCTTACGGGACTTTTGGATATCCGGATCGGGAACCGGCACGGCAGACAGCAGCGACTGCGTATACGGGTGGTGAGGCTCACTATAGAGCGTCTTCCAGTCAGAAACCTCGACCACCTTACCCAGATACATAACGGCAACGCGATCGGAGATGTGCTGAACGACGGACAGGTCGTGGGCGATAAACAGATACGCCGTACCAAACTTGTCCTGCAGTTCCTTAAGCAGGTTCAGAACCTGGGCCTGAATGGACACATCCAGAGCGGATACCGGTTCGTCACAGATAATCAGCTTGGGCTTCAGCGCAAAAGCGCGGGCAATGCCGACACGCTGACGCTGGCCACCCGAGAACTCATGAGGATAGCGATTGATGTGCTCGGGGTTCAGTCCGACAACGTCGAGAAGCTCGCGGACGCGCTCAATGCGCTCCTCCTTGGTTCCCACGCCGTGAATGGTCATGGGTTCGGAGACGATCTCGCCAATGGTCATGCGAGGATTCAGCGAGGCATAAGGATCCTGGAAGATAAACTGCATCTCGCGACGCATATCCTTGATCTCATGCTTGCTCATTTCGGCAACATCTTTACCCTGGAAGAACACCTTACCGGCGGTCGGCTTGGTCAGGCGCATGATGGTGCGACCCGTAGTGGACTTACCGCAACCAGACTCACCAACCAGACCAAAGGTCTCACCAGGATAAATCTCAAAAGAGATGTCGTTTACAGCAGAGACGACGCGCTTGGAAAAACGCTTGGCGAACATGCCGGACTCTGCGGGGAACTCCTTAGAGAGGTGCTCGACCTTCAGCAGCGGAGTGCGCTCGTTATTGTCTGCCATTTACGCCTCGCCTCCCTTCTTGGAATCCTTACGCGTGCGGGACGTCTCAGGGGCGTTCTTGAGAAACTCGGGGTCACCGGAATAATGACACGCAGAATAGTGGCCGGACTCGGTGACAAAACGCTCGGGGCGCTGCTTGCGGCACTTATCGGTCGCATAGGGGCAACGAGGCGAGAACACGCATCCCTCGGGCAGGTTCATGAGCGAAGGCGGGTTGCCGTGAATCGGCGTAAGCGGCTTCTTCTCATCGATGGCCTGCTCCGGGATGGAGCGAATCAGGCCCCAGGTATAGGGGTGACGGCTCTCGTAGAAGATTTCCTCAGCAGTACCGAACTCGACGGGACGGCCGGCGTACATAACCATGATCTTGTCGGCCATATCGGCGACAACACCCAGGTCATGGGTAATCATGATGATGGCGTTGCCGTTCTTCTCCTGCATTTCCTGCATAAGCTCAATAATCTGAGCCTGAATGGTAACGTCCAGGGCAGTCGTGGGCTCGTCGGCAATCAGAATATCGGGATCGCAGGCAAGGGCCATGGCAATCATGACACGCTGACGCATACCACCAGAAAACTGGTGCGGATACTCATTGACGCGTTTCTCGGGCTCGGGAATGCCAACGAGGTCCAAAAGCTCGGTGGCGCGCTTGAGCGCCTCCTGCTTGGAGTAGCCGCGGTGCAGACGAAGGCCCTCACCCACCTGCTTGCCGATCTTATAGACCGGGTTCAAGGAAGTCATAGGATCCTGGAAGATCATCGCGATATCGTTGCCACGAATGTGCTGCATCTCTTCCTCGGTCATCTCGAGGATAGAACGTCCGCGATAGCGAACGTCACCGCCCTCAATCTTTCCCGGAGGCATCGAGATAAGACCCATGATGGTCATGGCGGTCACGGACTTACCGGAGCCGGACTCACCGACGACACCCAGGGTCTCGCCACGATCGAGCGTGTAGGACACACCATCGACAGCGCGAACGACGCCATCCTCGGTGTGGAAATACATCTTAAGGTCATCAACCTCGAGCAGATGCTGGCCCTCGGGAACCGGCTGGTCCTTCAGGTCCACATAGTTCTTGTTCTTCTTCATCCTTATGCGTCCTTCATCTTGACGTCGAGGGCGTCGCGCAGACCGTCACCCAGCAGGGTGAAGGCGAGCACCGTCGAGAGAATTGCCAGACCGGGCATGATCATCATCCAGGGAGCAGTCAGAAGATACTGCTGGCCGTCCTGAATCATGGAGCCCCACGAAGGCGTAGGCGGAATAACGCCCATGCCGAGGAAGGACAGAGCGGACTCGGTCAGAATGGCGCCACCAATGTTCATAGTCGCGTAGACCACGATGGAGGCAACGGAGTTCGGGAAGATGTGACGCACGACGATACGAGCATCAGATGCACCCATCGCGCGCGCGGCGTCAACATAGTCGTTTTCCTTGACCGTCAAGATCGCGGATCGGAAGACGCGCGCAATCGAAGGCCAGCCAAGAATACCGATGGCGATAAAGACGTTCTGAAGACCACGGCCGATAACGGCGATCATGGCGACAACGAACAGCACGTACGGGAACGCAAGGAAGATGTCCGCACAGCGCATGATGATCGTATCCCAGATGCCGCCGTAGAAACCGGCCAGAGCGCCCATGACCAGACCAATCACCGTGGAGATCGCAGTGGCCATAATGCCGACGGACAGCGAAACGCGTGCACCGTAGATAACGCGGACGAGAATGTCACGGCCAAGGGAGTCGGTGCCAAACGGGTGCTCTGCACACGGAGCCAGCAGCGACGTCTCGGCCATGGTGGTCGAGTCGGAAGCCGTCGGCGAACCGAGCCAGGGCTTAGCCCACAGGTCGGCGGTCAGGGCAACCACAACGACGATGACAATCCAGCAGACACCGATAACGGCGAGCTTGTTCTTACGAAGACGCTTAAAAGCGTCGCCCCACAGCGTGCGGGACTTGGCGGGAGCAGATGCGGCCTTGGTGGCGGTAGCCTGCTCCTGAGACTGAGAATCAGTTTCCTGCATGAGACGTACCTCCCTTAGGCCTTATCCGACGGACCGCCAAGGCGGATGCGCGGGTCGAGGAATGCATAGCTAATGTCGACGAGCAGGTTGATCACCATGACGACGACGACGATGAGCGTAACGCCGCCCATAACGATGGGCCAGTCGCGCATGCTAATGGCGCGATAGACCTCATAGCCGATACCGGGCCAGTTAAAGACCGTCTCGGTCAGGATGGCGCCCGAAAGCATACCGCCAAAGTCGACACCAATATAGGTAACGACGGGGATGAGTGCATTCTTAAGCGCATGCTTGATGATGATCGCGCGATTGGAGAGGCCCTTGGCCTTTGCCGTACGGATGTAATCCTGGTTCATGACATCGAGCAACTGCGAGCGCATGATGCGGGCAGCATAGGCGGTCGAAACCGAAGCAAGCGTGATGGTCGGAAGCACATAGTGCATCCAATCCTGATACTGAGAGCTAGCACCGCCGGCACCCGAAATCGGCATGGAGAATGCGCCGCCGGTGGCATCCTTGAGGATGACGCCAAAGAACAGCTGCAGCAGCATACCGAGCCAGAAAGCAGGAACGGCAACGAGGATCGACGTGGTCAGCGTTACCAAAATATCCCAGAAGGAGTAACGCTTTACCGCCGAAATGATACCCGCACCGATACCCATGATTGCCTCGAGTACGATGGCGCACGCGGCAAGTTTGACCGTATACGGATACTTTTGGGCAAAGATATCCGTAACCGGCAGCTTGCGCTGATAGGAATTACCCAGATCGCCATGAAGCAGGCCGTTCATGTAATACAAGTAACGGTCCACGAGCGACGTTTGAACGGGGTCGCCGTTCTCGTCAAGGATCGCGTTGCCGTCCTCGTCCGACTGGACCAGGTGATAGCGCACGCGAAGCTGAAGCTCCACCTCGGGGGACAGAGCCTTGTCTCCACCGATCAGCTTGATCGGGTCTCCCGGCACGATATTCTGGAGGGCGAACAGAATCAGCGTAACGCCCAAAAATACCGGGATGAACTGAAGCACACGTTTAACGATGTACTTACCCATACCACTCCCCTATCTAGGGATTAACCTAAATGGGATGCCGATCGCCAGACCGGCATCCCAAAATTACCATCAGCCAGTTTACCCCAGGTTAGGGGGAACTGTATGTTTCCCATGAGGTCTACGTAAAAACTTGACCCTCACCAAAGCTGCAAATCTTATGCGAGCTCAGCGGTACCCAGATCAGCATGCTTCTGCGGATCAACATAGAGGTGCTTGATGCGGTCGGAACCAGCGAGGGTGTGCGTGTAGAACATCAGCGGGATGACCGGGCAGTCAGCAGCGACGATTGCGTCGGCCTCCTGCATCTTAGCGACGCGCTCTTTGCCGTCAATCGCGGTACGGGCCTCGTCGACCTTGGCGTCGAACTCGGGGTTGTTGTAACCAGAACGGTTGTCGCCACCGAGGGAGTCGGAGTGGAACAGCGGATACAGGAAGTTGTCCATGATCGGGTAGTCGGCAATCCAGCCCAGACGACCGAACTGATAGTTGAGGTTCTGATACTGTTCGAGCAGGGCAGACCACTCGGGGGTATCGGAGACGGCGGTAATGCCAACCTTGGCGAGGTCGCCGATGATGGACTCCATGATCTCCTTGTGGCCACCGTCCTGGTTGTAGGACAGAGTCACGTTAATGCCACGGTCACCGTTGGCGTCGGCAGGAGCAACCTTGTCGAGGTACTCGTTAGCCTTGTCGACGTCATAGGCGCAGAACTCCCATGCGCCCTCCTTGTAGCCATCGATACCCGGAGGAACAATGCCGTCAGCGGGGGTGCGGGTACCCTTGAAGATGGTCTTGCAGATGGCCTCGCGGTTGATGGCCAGGGAGATGCCCCTGCGCAGATCGGCGTTGTTGAACGGCTCGGCCGTGGTGTTGCAAGTCAGATAGTAGGTGGAAGGCTCGGCACCGAGCAGCATGCGCTCGCCGTCGCTCATGGTGTAGCCATCCTTGGACTCGCCACGGTCCTTCTTGGCGGCATCGATCTGAGCAACGGGAACGTCGCAGACGTCGAGGTTACCGGCCTGGAACTCCTTGTAAGCAGTCTCCATGTCCTTGATGACCTGGAAGTGGATGCCATCGATCTTGGCCTTGTCGCCATAGTAATCGTCGAACTTCTTGAGGTTGATCTCCTGACCATCCTCCCACTTGCCGTCCATCATGAACGGGCCGTTACCAATCGGGGCAAGGTAGAAGCTCTTGGCATCGGACTCGGCGCACTCGGGAACCGGGGCCAGAGCCGGGTGGGTGGCGACGAAGGGGAAGTCGGCGTAAGCGGAAGACAGCTTGACGACGAGGGTCTCATCGTCAGGGCAGGTAACACCGGTGAGCTCGGTAGTGTTACCGGCAAGCAGATCGTCATAGCCCTCGACCATGGAAAGGTGATAGGAGACCTCGGAAGGACCATACTCTTGAGCGACAGCGGACTTGGTGCTGACCAGACGCTCCCAACCGAGCTTAAAGGACTTGGAGGTAACGTCATCACCGTTGTGGAACTTGGCCTTCTTGATCTTGAAGGTAAACTCGGTGGCGTCGTCGTTGGCCTCGAAGGACTCGCAAGCCAGCGGAACGATCTCGCCCTTCTCGGCGTCATAAGAGGTCAGAGCGTCAAAGAGCTGGTACTCGACCTGAGTGCCCTGGTCCTCCTGGACATTGTAGGGGTCGATGCAGACCGGGTTATTGATGTAGAAGTTCAGCGTCGAACCGGACTCAGAACCGGAAGCGTCGCCGCCCTTCTTGCCGCATGCGGCAAGAAAAGCCATGGAGCTCGCAGCAAGGGTACCGCCGACAAAGGCGCGACGACCCATAACGGGCTGGTGGAACATAGAATCAGCCATGCCATCCTCCTTATGAGATAGGACAAAGAAATGTTCAGTCGGACATATGTCGAGACAATCCGATCCGAACTATCGAAACGCCGCCCGTTGCTATGGCTGGTTATGCACAACAGGCCAACGTTTTCAATACAGTAGCGCATTTTATGCACGGTTTGGGGCTAATTCCGGTTAACGGTCGAGAATTTCTTTAGTTGGGCGCAGTATGTGGTGATATTCTGACTCTGTTACAAATATGTAAACAAAAAGGGTCCCGCACTTGCGGAACCCTTTTCAATTATTTTATGCGGCTCGTGCTTAGTAGCCCACGATGCCCTGCGGGAAGAAGAACATGCACAGCACGACGCACACGGCAAACACGACAGCCATGATGACGGTCAGGCGGTCAAGGTTCTGCTCCATAACGCCCGTGGCAGAGCTGGAGTTATACAGCGAGCTGGCGATCATATCCGAAACGCCGGTGCCCTTACCGGAATGCATCAGGACGAGAATCGTCAGCGCCACGGCAGAGACAGCCCAAACTACAAACAGCAGAATCTGAAACGGACCCATAGAGAAGCTCCTTAATAGAACAATTCAAACTCCAGTACTGTACCACAACCCCCGACACTCCCCACCTGCCATTTGGGGACGAGGTAGAAATGGCAGAAATACCAAAAAAGGGGGTTGCCCGAATATGGTCAACCCCCTTGCAAAGAAACGCTTGGCGTTTTCTCTTAGGCCTCGGTCGCGAGTACACGGCCCGTCATCTCGGCGGAAGGCTCCAGACCAGCCATAGTGAGCATAGTCGGAGCGATATCGGAAAGTCGACCGTCCTCGATACCGGTGAGCTGTGCCTTCTCATCAACGATGATGAACGGCACGCGGTTGGTGGTGTGAGCCGTAAACGGATGCTTGGAACCGTCGGAAGCAACGTCAAACATGTGATCGGCGTTGCCGTGGTCGGCGGTAATCAGCGCAAAGCCGCCCTTAGCGAGAATCGCCGGGACAACCTTGGACAGGGCATCGTCAACAGCCTCGACGGCCTTAACGGCCGCGTCGAAGACACCGGTGTGACCAACCATGTCGCAGTTCGCGAAGTTCACGATGTAGAAATCAGCGCGGTCCTCGTTGATGGCAGCGACGAGCTTCTCGGTAACCTCGGGAGCGCTCATCTCGGGCTGCAAATCATAGGTAGCAACCTTGGGGGAAGCGACGAGCACGCGCTCCTCGCCCTCCTTGGGCTCCTCGATGCCGCCGTTAAGGAAGAACGTCACGTGGGCGTACTTCTCGGTCTCGGCGGTGTGCAGCTGCTTCAGGCCATTGGCTGCGATTACGTCGGCCAGAACGTTCTCGGGGAACGTCTTGGGGAAGGCGACCTCGACGTCAAACGTCGGATCGTATTCGGTCATCGTCACAAAGTGCGAGAGCTTGATCTGCTCGCGCTCAAAGCCGTCGAACTCCTTGTCCGTGAACACGCGGGTCATCTGACGAGCGCGGTCGGGACGGAAGTTGAAGAAGATGGCCGCGTCGCCCTCGTGGATACCCTCGTTGTGGGCAGCGAACGGCTCAACGAACTCATCGCCGCGCGGATCCTTCTCGTAGTAGGCCTTGATACCGGCAACGGGGTCGGTATCGGCATCGGACGCATTGACCATGACGTCGTAGGCGCGCTCGATGCGCTCCCAACGGTTGTCGCGGTCCATGGCCCAATAACGGCCCGAGACGGTAGCAACGCGAGCGTCGCAACCAGTCTCCTCGGAGATCTTGGCCAGGAAGGCGCAGAACTCGCTCATGTAGCCGGCACCGGACTGCGGATCGACGTCGCGGCCATCCATAAAGGCGTGAACGCGAACGGTCTTAATGCCATACTGGGCAGCCATCTTGACCAGGGCCTCGACATGGTTCATGTGAGAATGAACACCGCCGGGGCTCATGAGGCCCATGAGGTGCAGGGTCTTGCCCTCGGCCTTGACGTCATCCATAGCCTTGACGAAAACCTCGTTCTTGGCGATGGAGCCGTCCTTGATGGCGTTATTGATGCGCGAAAGCTCCTGAAACACAATGCGGCCGGCACCGATGTTAAGGTGACCCACCTCGGAGTTGCCCATCTGGCCGTCGGGAAGGCCCACGTCCTCGCCCGAAGCACCGAGCGTGGTGTGAGGATACTTCTCATACAGGCTATCGAGGAAGGGCGTCTTGGCGGCAGCGACGGCGTTCTCGCCGTCGGCCGGAGCCAAGCCGCAGCCATCCATGATGATTAGGAGTGCAGGAAGATGACGCTGTGCCATATGCCCTACTCGCCTGCCTTGACGACCATAGAGGCGAAGTCGGCAGCCTTGAGCGAAGCGCCGCCCACGAGGGCGCCGTCAACGTCGGGCTTGGCAACAAGCTCAGCGATGTTGGCGGGCTTGGCGGAGCCACCATAAAGAACGCGGATGCCGTTGGCGAGCTCCTCGCCGAACATCTCCTTGAGGGTCTCACGGATAGCGCCGCAGACCTCCTGAGCGTCCTCGGCGGTAGCGGTCTTGCCGGTGCCGATGGCCCAGATGGGCTCGTAGGCGACGACGACCTGCTGGGGGGAGGTGATCTCAAGACCCTCGAGACCAGCCTTGACCTGGTTCACGACATGCTCGACATAGGTGCCGGCCTCGCGAACCTCAAGGGACTCACCGCAGCAGAAGACGGGAACAAGACCGGCGGCAACGAGAGCCTTAGCCTTCTTGTTCTGGTCCTCATCGGTCTCGTGGAAGTAGTCACGACGCTCGGAGTGGCCGATGATGCAGTAGGTGCAGCCAGCGGACTTGAGCATGTCGCAAGAGGACTCACCGGTGAAGGCACCCTTGGCCTCCCAGTACACGTTCTGTGCACCGAGGGCGATGGGGGCAGCCTGAATGCGGTCATGAACCGTAGTAATGTCGATGGTCGGAGGGCAGACGAGCACCTCGACGCCAGCCGGCACCTCGGGCAGAGCCTGGGCCAGCTCGTCGGCGAGCTTGGCAGCCTCGGCGACGTCGTTGTTCATCTTCCAGTTACCAGCGATAAGAAGGGTGCGATTAGGCATCGAGAAGCGCCTCCACTCCGGGCAGGGCCTTACCCTCGACGAGCTCCATGGAAGCGCCACCGCCGGTGGAGATCCAGCTCATCTTGTCGGCCAGGTTAAACTTGTTGACGGCTGCGACGGAATCGCCACCACCGATGATCGAGGTGCAATCAGCCTCGGCGACAGCCTCGGCGATAGCCTGGGTGCCGTGAGCGAAGTTGTCGAACTCAAAGACGCCCATGGGGCCATTCCAGAATACGGTCTTGGCGCCCTTGACGGCCTCGGCGTAGAGCTCCTCGGTCTTGGGGCCGATGTCCATGCCCTCACGGTCGTCGGGGATAGCGTCGGAAGCGACAACCTCGGGGACAGCGTCCTCGCCAAAGTGGTCGGCAACACGGTTGTCGATGGGGAGCAGGATCTTGACGCCCTTCTCCTCGGCCTTCTTGAGCATCTCGCCAGCGCGCTCGACCCAGTCCTCTTCCTTGAGGGACTGACCGACGGTCATGCCCTGAGCCAGGAAGAAGGTATAGGCCATGCCGCCACCGATAATCAGGGTGTCGGCGGAGTCGATAAGGTGATCGAGAACGCCGATCTTGGAGGAAACCTTGGAACCGCCGACGATGGCGACGAAGGGACGCTCGGGCTCGGCGAAGATACCGGTCAGCGTGTCGACCTCCTTCTCCAGAAGGAAGCCAGCGACTGCGGGCAGGTAAGCGGCGGGACCCACGACGGAACCCTGGGCGCGGTGAGCGGTACCGAAGGCGTCGAGAACGAAGACGTCGCCATAGGAAGCGAGGGTCTTGGCGATCTCGGGATCGTTCTTCTTCTCACGCTTGTCAAAACGGACGTTCTCGAGAACGAGGACCTTGCCCGGCTCGACGGCGGCGACGGCCTCGGCGGCCTTCTCGCCATAAGTGTCGGCGACAAAAGCAACATCGAGACCAGAGAGCTCGGCGAGCTTCTTGGCGACGGGCTCGAGGGAAAGCTCGGGCTGGAAGCCGGTGCCCTCGGGACGGCCGAGGTGGCTCATGAGGATAACGCGAGCATTGTGCTCAACGAGATAGTTGATGGTGGGCAGGGCAGCCTTGATACGGGTGGTGTCGCCAACGACGCCATCCTTGATGGGCACGTTGAAGTCAACGCGGACGAGAACGCGCTTGCCGTCGACATCGATGTCGCGGACGGTCTTCTTGGTAAAGGCCATGTTTGCTTCTACCTTTCGTACGTGTCTGCCTCCCATTACGGCAGACGATTTCTTATAAAAAGGGCGCGACCTTAGGGTGTAAGCCCTATAAGGCCGCGCCCTTTTTTAGACGCTCAACGAGCTATTCGCTAAAAGCCAAATTAAGCAACGAACTTCTCGAAGTACTTGATGGTGCGGACCATCTGAGAGGTGTAGGAGTTCTCGTTGTCGTACCAAGAGGTAACCTGAACGAGGGTCTGGCCGTTGCCGAGGTCAGAGCACATGGTCTGAGTGGCGTCGAAGATGGAGCCATGGGTCTCGCCGATGATATCGGTGGAGACGATGTCGTCCTCGTTGTAAGCGAAGGTCTCGGAGATGGTGGCAGCGTAGGCCTTCATAGCGGCGTTGACCTCGTCGGCGGTAACCTTCTTGTCAACGACAGCGTAGAGGTTGGTGAGGGAGCCGGTCGGCGTCGGGACGCGCTGGGCGGCACCGATGAGCTTACCGTTGAGCTCGGGGAGAACCAGGCCGATAGCCTTGGCAGCACCGGTGGTGTTGGGGACGATGTTGACGGCGCAGGCGCGGCTACGACGCTTGTTGCCCTTGCGCTGCGGGCCGTCGAGCGGCATCTGGTCGCCAGTCCAGGCGTGAATGGTGGTCATGATGCCGGACACGATGGGAGCGAAGTCGTTCAGACCCTTGGCCATCGGGGCGAGGCAGTTGGTGGTGCAGGAAGCAGCGGAGATGATGTTGTCCTCAGCGGTCAGCGTCTCATGGTTGACGTTGTACACGATGGTGGGCAGATCGCTGCCGGCCGGAGCGGAGATGACGACCTTCTTGGCACCAGCGTTGATGTGGGCCTGAGCCTTAGCCTTGCTGGTGTAGAAGCCAGTGCACTCGAGAACGACGTCGACGTCGAGGTCGCCCCAAGGCAGGTTGTTGGCGTCGGCCTCCTTGTAGATCTTGATCTCCTTGCCGTCAACGGTGATGGAATCCTCGCCAGCGACGACCTCGTGATCGCGAGCATAGTTGCCCTGCGTGGAGTCGTACTTCAGCAGGTAAGCGAGCATATCGGGAGAGGTGAGGTCGTTGATAGCGACGATCTCGGAGCCCTCATGACCGAACATCTGACGGAAGGCCAGACGACCGATGCGACCGAAGCCGTTAATAGCAACCTTTACTGCCATTGTGTCTCCTTTCGTAAGGCCCCCGCAAGCTACAGCGCCCGCCGTTGAGGCCCACAAACTAACCACTCGCCTAATATACCTTTTTTTTGACTTGAATTTCACGAGAATGCTCGAAATTGAAAATCAAATTTGCTTTAAAACGTTTTAAAGCATAAAACAGCAGTTCAAGTACTATATAAACTGCCGCTTTAAACTACCCGTTCGCTTCAATGAGCTTTTCAAGACGCAAAACACGGTGATATAGGGCCGACTTTGACAAAGGAGGGTCGGCCATCTCCCCCAAATCTCGCAGTGAGAGATCGGGATAGCGCTCACGTAAGTCGCAAAAGGCCGCCAAGGCATCCGGGAGCACATCGCGCATGCCGCGTCGCTCAAGCTCCTCGATAAGCGCGAGCTGATGTTGGGCAGCGCCGGCGCTTCTCGTCTGGTTGGCCAGCTCAGCATTCACGCGACGATTTACGTCGTTTTTCACCAACTTGACCGCACGGGCTTCCTCGATTTCGGCAACGCCGCGCTTGGCACCAATCAATTTGAGCAAATGCTCAATCTCCTCGGCGCTCTTGATGTACACGGCATATGATCCTCGCCGGGCGTTGACGCGTGCATGAACCCCGACCTGCTCCAACAGGTCGCAAAGCCCCTTGGCGTATTGTTCGCCCTGCACCGCAATCTCCAGGTGAAAATCGCCACGCGGGTCTGCCACAAAGCCGCCGGCAATCAATGCGCCGCGAATGTAGGCGAGCCTGCAGCAGGGCCGGGCGACGATATGGCGCGGCACACCGGCGACGAGCCCTCCCCTGCGGTCGAGAATGCCCAGCAGAACCAAAGCCTTATCGAGGTCGGGCTGGTCGGGCAAGGTGATGAGATAGTTTCGCACCTTATGCAAGACCGACTTGCGGACGGTAAACTCCGTTTTGAGCTTGAGGATGCGGTGCGTCAGCGTAATCATCGTGCGCGCAACGGCACCCGTCTCGGTCGCAACCGTCAAACGGTACCGACCAGAGCCCGCCAGCGAAAGCGTGCCACTCACACGTGTAAGAGCGGCAAGTGTCGACAGATCGCAATATTCACATTCGGGTTCGCAGCGCGCAAGCTCGTCACGCACCTCGGCGGTAAACGACATTCAAACCTATGCTTTCGTATTGGCACGCGACAAGTCGCGGTGAGAAATGCTCACGTGATACTGAGCACCTTCCAGGTATCGGGCCGTAGCCTCTGCAATGGCAACGCTGCGGTGCTGGCCGCCCGTACAGCCGATGGCAATGGAAAGCTGCGGCTTGCCCTCCGCGATATAACCCGGCATGACCGTATCGAGCAACTGCGTCCAAACCTTCCAGAACTCCTGCGTCTTGGGATGGTCCAGGACAAAGTCGGAGACCTTCTTATCGAGGCCGGTCAACGTGCGCATCTCGGGGTCGTAGAATGGATTAGGCAGGAAGCGAACATCGATCATGATGTCTGCCTCGACGGGCATACCATGCTTAAAGCCAAATGAGAAGACGTGGACGTCCATGAGCTGCTGGTCGGACAGCTCTGAAAAAGCCGCACGCAGCTTATTGCGTAAAGCAGAGGTACGAAGGCGGCTCGTATCGATGATCATATCGGCTCGGTCGCGCACGCCCTGGAGTTGTAAACGCTCGCGCTGGATGGCGTCGGCCGTGGTCTCCCCCGGCTTCGCAATGGGATGGCGGCGGCGGTTTTCGCTGTAGCGGCGAATCAGCACCTCATCAGATGCATCGAGAAACACAATGTCACAGCTCATCTCGCGCTCTTCCAAGGCGGCAACGGCGTCAAGCAGCTCATCAAACAGGCCTTGGCTGCGAAGGTCACAGGTAACAGCAAGATGTCTACCCACACCCGTATTGATGCCAACAAGCTCTGCGAGCTGCGCAATCAGGCGCGGAGGCAGGTTGTCGATACAAAAATAGCCCATGTCCTCAAACACATGCATGGCTTGCGTTCGGCCCGATCCGGACATTCCGGTGATGATGACGATATCGGGAATGCGCTCCGTGCGCTCCGCCACATCCATGGCATCTCCCTTTTGCATGTGCTGCCTCCTAAAATAAGCGCAGGACCCGGCCAGCGGATCCCGCGCGATCAATTGCCTTAGTTGAGTATACCGCCCCAAGCGGATACGAGGCCCGTCTTACGCCTCAAGCGCAGCCTTGAACCAACTCGTAATACTTGTGGGGTGCGTAATGGCAGTGCCAACGACAACGGCCCAGGCGCCGGCGTCAATCGCGGCGCGAGCCTCCTCGGGCGTATGCACACGACCCTCGCAAATAATGGGAAGACCGGGGAACTCCTCGGTTGCCTGGCGCAAAAGCGGCAGGTCGGGGCCGTCTGCCATGGTGCAATCGATGGCGGCGACGCCATGCGAAAGCGTAGTGGAAACCAAATCGAAGCCCATGTCGACCGCGCGGCGGATATCCTCGATCGTGGCGCAGTCCGCCATCAGAAGCACGCCCTCCTCGTGCAGCGGACGAAAAGTGTCCTCGAGCGACTTGCCATCGGGGCGCGGACGATCGGTGGCGTCAATCGCCACGATGTCGGCACCGGCAGCAACGCAGGCGCGGGCGTGACGCAGCGTCGGCGTGATGTAAACGCCCTCGTGTCCATCCTTCCACAGGCCGAT
Organism: Collinsella sp. SGI.180; assembly: GCF_050313455.1. Lineage (NCBI taxonomy): Bacteria > Bacillati > Actinomycetota > Coriobacteriia > Coriobacteriales > Coriobacteriaceae > Collinsella > Collinsella sp. SGI.180. The sequence continues at coordinate 28,050 of NZ_JBNPLL010000004.1, read as the reverse complement.
AACAGGAACCTCACAACGACCCTTAATGGCAGCAATGTCGGCAAGGCCCTGGCAACGAATGGCGGCGGCGCCACCGAGTTCGCAAGCGCGAGACATTTGAGCCATGGTCTCGGGCGTACGAAGCGGCTCGCCCATATACGCCTGAACGCTCACGATGAGCTTACCCTTCAGGGATTGAATTAAAGGATCGACGGTCATAAGGCTATAACCTTTCTCAGAACAGCCTCCCGAGGCGTGTCGTCTCGGGAGGCTCCTACAGCAGATACGTTTACTTTAACGAGGCAAGAAGATGCTCGGCGGCACCGATAAGCGGTGCGTCGCCCTCCAGAGAACCGATGAGGATCGGCGTGTCCTGAAGCGGATCGAGCGCCTGGCTGGCATAGCCCTCGTGTACCGAATCCTTCCACGTCTGCGAACGCCAATCGGGTCCCTGGTGAATTACGCCACCCGAAAGCACGATGACCTCTGGATCCAGAATGTTGGCGAGCGAGCCCAAGCTAGCGCCCAATGCAAAGCCGGCATCGTGGATGACCTCGGTCGCCTTTGCGTCACCCGCGCGGCACAGGTCGTTCACGTCGCGGCCAACCGAGGGACGGCTGGGGTCAACACGACCGAAGCGCTCGTCGTACATGCGCCCAATCGACGTACCCGAAGCCACCGACTCCAGATGGCCGGAACGCCCGCAGGCGCAGGGAATGCCGGCGGCAGCCGAGCACTCGATGTGGCCCATATGGCCGGCAGCACCATGGAAGCCCTGCATCACGCGGCCGTTCTCGACATATGCGCCTCCGATACCCGTACCGATGCCCAGACACAAGACGGAGAACTTGCCCTTGCCGACGCCCCAATGGGCCTCACCCAGAGCATGAGCCTGCACGTCGCCTACAACGGCAACGGGAAGACCGAGGTCCTCGCGCAGACGCGGCCCCAACTGAACGCCGGACCAGCCGGGCATGATCTCGTTGGCATACGCGATGGCGCCCGTCTTGGGATCGACGACGCCAGCGGCACCGATACCGACGCCAAGGACCTCGACATCGGGATTCGCCTCGAGAGCGGCCTTGATGGACGCCTCGATACGCTGGAAGACGGCCTCACCGCCCTCTTGGGCCTCGGTGGGAACCTCAGCCTCAAATACGGGATGGGGCACGCCGCCATCAGCCGGATATTCCATAATGGCGGTCGCAATCTTGGTGCCACCGATATCAACGGAGCAGATGTACTTGTTCTCCATGTCGCTCTCCTTAGGAGATAAAAACAACTACAGGAAATAAAGGCGGTGTTATCGCCGCAGCTTGCTAAAGGCTTCCCGAGTGCCCGGGGTTGGGGTGAAAGCGGTCGGGCATTGACCTAATGGGTCACGCTCGATCGCTTGAGCCCCAAGATCGGGTGCCCGGGAAAGCTTTACAGGAGACCGTTGTCCTGGAGGACCTTCCTAATCGCCTCGACATTCTCGCCGGTCATGGCCTTCACCGGGCGCGGCATGGTCGGGCTGTCGAAAATGCCCATGAGGTTCATAGCGGTCTTGAAGGCGCCAACGCCACCGGCATAGCCCTGGACGCCCGAGGTGACGTCCCAGATGTGCGAAATCTCATTGAGGCGATCCTGCTCGGCTTTGACGGTAGCCCAGTCACCAGCCTGGGCGGCCTTCCACTGACGCACGTAGCCCTCGGGCTCAACGTTGGCGAGACCCGGGACAGAGCCGTCGGCGCCACCAAGGTAGGCACCGTCGACGACGACCTCATGGCCGGTGAGGATGCTCATCGGATGGCCGTTCTTCTCGTTCTCCTGAACGAGGTAGCGGAACGAGACGTCGTCACCCGAGGAATCCTTGACGCCAGCAAGGACGCCCTCGGCGCCGAGCTTTGCAAGGAGCTTCCAGGGGAGCTTGGTGTGAACGCACACGGGAATGTCATAGGCAAAGATGGGCAGGTCGAGCTCCTCGTGCAGGATGCGGAAATGCTCCTCGACCTCGGTCATGCCCTGCAGGGCATAGAAGGGGCAGGTGGCAACGAGCGCATCGGCGCCCAGCTCCTGAGCAACCTTACCGTGCTCAATCATGCGCTCGGTCTCGGTATCGATGATGCCGACCAGAACAGGAACGCGGTGGTCGACGATTCGAACGGCCTCGGCGATGATCTGTCGACGACGCTCGTCGGTGGAGAAAACGACCTCACCCGAAGAGCCCAGGAAGAACAGGCCATCGACGCCGGCGTCGATCATGCGGTTGATGCTGCGCTCAAAGGAGGCAACGTCGAGCTGGTGATCTTCGGTATCGGGAACAACGACGGGAGGAATAACGCCGGTGAATTTCTGAGTTGCCACAAGAATCTCCTTAGTTGTCTGGCGGGTGGCCCTATGCCGCCCACTCTTGTTGGCAGTGTCCAGGCCGTCTAGGCCAAAGAACACAGGTAGAACGCTTGGTTAAAGAAGTCGACGACTTCGTTTTCGAACGCATTGATGCGTTCGTGAGCATATTTGGCATAGATAATATGCCTCCGGTCACACTCAAGACCGTTGAATACGGCAAACTGGCCCTTGGGATCGCTCACGGCATCCATGAGCGATGTACCCATAAGTACCGATCCGCGCACCCGAGACGACAGCGCTTCGAGGCCGCCGGGAAGCGGATTGGCAACCGCCGTGCAGGCAAGGCCCCGCTCGTCTAGAGCAGAAACCGCCAGCGCGACTCCACCGCCAAGGCCCTCGCCCCATGCAAAGATGCGGTCGGGGTCCATGCCGTCAAGATTGCGCGCGACCTTTGCCATTGCACAGCCCCAGCGGACGCGTTCAACAAAAACGGGCGAGGTAACCCCCTGCTTCAGCTCGCTGAGCCCAATCACATCGTCGTCCAGCGCAAGCACGGCATATCCCATGGCGGCAAACCTCGTCATGTGATGCCATCCACGTACGGGTCGGTCGATGTCATGAAACATCAGGCATAGCGGCACAAGCTCGGATGCCCGGGCACAACCTGAGGGCTCAATCAAACGGCCGTGTACGACTTCCCCGGCAAGTTCAAAGGAAACCTCGGAGTAGCGCGCGCACGGATTGGCGAAATCAATCGCCGTGACAGTCAGTCCGCAAACCTCAAGGTCCGAAGCGGCTGCCTCCAACTCGGAAACATCCGCCAAGGCATCGCCGCGCCAATCACGGAAATCGGAGAGCCTTGACGAAACCGTCCCAGAGATCCCCGCAAGCTCGGGGTCAATCAGCTCATTGACATTGCTCTCGCACTTAGACATGAGCCTCCCCTTCCTTGCAGAAAAACGGAATGATCAGATCGTCAAAATCCTGAATCTCCTCGTGGCCAAAGCCCTCAAAGAACTCATGGCGCTTCTCACAGGTCAGGTTATTGTAGACCGCAAACTGCGTCGCCGGTGGACAGACGATATCAGCCGTTCCCGTGCCAAACAGCACGGGGCATTTGACCATGGGGGCAAAGTTCTTGGAATCGAAATACGCCAGCTTGGCATAGGCCTCGTCAATACGAGTCGAGTCCTCGTCAAACCAGCGAGACCAATAGCGCAGGCCCTCGTAGGCAATGTCGTCGGCATCCAAATCCCAGACCAGGCGGAAATCCGACAGGAAAGGATAGAGGATGGCGGCACGATTGATAAGCTCGCTGTTAAGCGCGCAGGTCGCAATGCCCAAGCCACCGCCCTGCGACGCACCGTTCACAAAAACACGGGCAAGATCGATGCCCTCGAGCTCGCGAACAATGCGGCACAGAATGCGGATATCCTGATGCAAGCGTACGTAGTAGAGATTGGCCGGGTCGCCGTCGATACCGGCAACGATATGCCCGGCAACCGTTGTGCCTTCAAATCCACCAATATCCTCGGAGGGGCCACCCTGACCGGGGCAGTCGAGGGCGACAAGTGCCATGCCCATACCCGCAAACGACGCCTGCTCGAACCAGCTGCGGCTTGCGCCCGGATAGCCGTGGAACTGTAGCACCAGCGGCACGGACTCGTCCGAAACCGGCTTGAGATACTTGGCATGCAGGCGGGCGCCACACATGCCGGTATACCAGAGGTCAAAAAACTGGCAGGTCGCAGCATCGGCAATCGATGCCGCCTCGACCGAATAGTCGATCTCGACGGCGTCAGCCTCGGCCATGCGGTCGTTCCAAAAGAGATCGAAATCTGATGGACGAGCCATGGCGCCCCGATAACCACCAAATTGCTGTTGTAGCTCCTGAGCGCTTGGCATGGCTCGTGAACCCAACCTTTCGAAATCGCAACGAGGGTGCGCCCGGCAAGGGAGCCGGGCGCACAGGAGGGAAAGCGAACCTACTCGCCAAGCTTGGGGTGCAGCAGCGACGGCGCAGCACCGAGCAGCATCTTGGTGTAGGGGTCCTGCGGGTTCTGGAAGACCTGCTTGGCCTCGCCCTGCTCGACGATCTTGCCGCCGTTCATGACGATGATGTCGTCAGAGATGTAGCGGACCGTCTGGATGTCATGGCTAATGAACACCATAGCCAGGCCGAGCTCCTTCTTAAGATCGGTCAACAGGTTGAGGATCTGCGCGCGGACCGAAACGTCCAGAGCCGAGGTGGGCTCGTCGGCGATGATGGCGTCAGGGTTCAACGACAGGGCACGGGCAATTGCCACGCGCTGGCGCTGACCGCCCGAAAGCTGGCCGGGAAGAACCTCGGCGGCAGAGCTGGGCAGACCGGTGAGTTCCAGGAGTTCCTTAACGCGCTTCTCCTGCTCGGCCTCGGTACCCAGGTTGTGGACGCGCATGGGGTCGAGCAGCTGCTCACGAACGACCATGCGAGGGTTGAGTGCCGTCGCGGGGTTCTGGAACACGACCGAGATGACGCGGCCCATGTGACGACGATCCTCGGCAGTACGCTTGGTGACGTCCTTGCCCTTAAAGTAGACCTTGCCACTCGTGGGGGCCTGCAGGCCGCACATGACATTAGCAGTGGTGGACTTGCCGCAACCGGACTCGCCGACGATGCCGATCGTCTGACCGGGCATGAGCTTAATGGTCACGCCTTGGACGGCATGAACCAGATTGGGGTGCAGGATCGAACCGGTACGGGTCCTAAAGGTAACGTGGACATCGTCAAGGAAGATAATCGGCTCGACGCCGTTGACCGCAGTCTCGCTCATCTACATCACCTCCGCATGAGGGGTCAAACCATTTGCCTTGAGCACCTCATCGGGGAGCTCGGAATAGAAGTGCTCGGTGCCGGGCACGCGCTTGAAGACCGGACGGGTGTCCAGGCCGATGTGCGGATGGCTTGAGCGGGGCGCGAAGCGATCGCCCTTGGGGAAATCGCGCGGGCTGGGGACGGCGCCGGGCACCTGGTGCAGGCGGCCCGAACCGCTCTCGATGGACAGAACGGAACCCAGAAGACCGCGGGTGTACTCGTGAATCGGGTTGGTGAGCAGCTCCTTGGTGGGCGCCTGCTCGATAACCTGACCGGCGTACATAACCGTGATGTTATGGGCGACCTCGGCGACCAACGCCAGGTCATGCGAAACGAAGATCATGGCAAAGCCGAGCTTGGCCTGAAGATCGTTGAGCAGCTTAATGACCTGCTTTTGGACGGTAACGTCCAGAGCGGTCGTGGGCTCGTCGCAGATGACCAGCTTGGGGTCGCGGGTAAGGGCCATAGCGATCAGAACGCGCTGACGCTGTCCACCGGAAAGCTCGTGCGGATAGCTCTCGAGCGTGCGCTTGGGATCGAGGCCGACGAGCTCCAGGAGCTCCTCGGCGCTGCGGGTGCCGCCGCGCTTGGTGAGCTGCTTCATCTGGGCGGAGATGAGCATAGAGGGGTTGAGCGAGGACAGAGCGTCCTGATAGACCATGGCGATATCGGTACCGCGCAGGCCGAACCACTCCTTCTTGCTCATCTTAAGCAGGTCACGACCCTCCCAGAGGACCTCGCCGGAAAGATGCTCGTCCTCATCGGTCAGGCCCATGATGGCCAGCGTGGTGATGGACTTACCGCAGCCGGACTCGCCTACCAGGCCCATGGTCTGGCCGGGACGGACGTCAAAGTTGACATGGTCGACGACGTTGATATCACCGTGGTGCTCAAACTGGATGCAGAAATCGCGGACCGAAAGAATCGGCTCAACGGACTCATCGGGCACATGGCGGTCGTTACGCTTGAGCTCGACATCGCGCAGGGCGCCAAGACGGGCGGACAGGGACTGGGCCTGCTCCTTGTAGGCGCGAACGGGGTCGGAGACCAGCAGGTCGGCCTCGCGGCGCTTGGAGGAATCGGTCGGATCCAGAGCGGCGGAAGGAGCAGCGGCCATAGCGTCGGTAATGCCCTCGGAGAGGATGTTGAGCGCCAGGCAGGTGATCATGATGGCCAGACCCGGGAACAGCGCCTGCCACCAACGACCGGCGAGCACGCCACCGCGGGCGTCGGCGAGGATGTTGCCCCACGTAGCAGTGGGCTCCTGGATGCCAGCGCCGATAAAGGTCAGCGAAGCCTCGAAGATGATGGCGTCGGCGACCAGGGTGACGGTGAAGACCATGATCGGGGCAATGCAGTTACGAAGAACGTGCTTGATCAGAATCCACGGAGCCTTGGCGCCGGAGACGATGACCGCGCGGACATAGTCCTCACCGTACTCGGATACGATGTTGGCACGCACGATACGGGCGATCTGCGGGGTGTACATAAAGCCGATCGCAAAGATAATCGACGGCACGGAGTTGCCCAGGATGGAAACGAAGACGGCTGCGAGGGCGATACCCGGGACAGACATGATGATGTCCAGGATGCGCATAATCGTCTCGGAGACGGCCTTGCGCGAAACCGCAGCAAGAGCACCGACAACGGAGCCACAGACCAGAGCCATAGCGGTAGCACCAAAGCCGATGATCAGCGAGTAACGGCCACCGTAGAGCATACGCGAAAGGATGTCACGGCCCTTGTCGTCGGTTCCGAAGATAAACCCGTTGCCGGGAGCCTGGCGAGCCGTAAAGATCTCGACCGGGCTATAGGGGGCAAGAACGGGGGCAAGAATCGCAGTCAGGGCGACCAGCACCAGCACGATGGCGGCAATCTTAGAAGACAGCGTCATCTTCTTCCAGCCACCGAGCTTGAGCCCCTTGGAGGCAGCCTTCTCGAGCTGCTCGGTTTGCTTCTCTCGAATCTTTACCATAATCTACACCGTCCTGATGCGCGGGTTGATGAGCAGGTAGAGCATGTCAACCACGATGTTGATGATGATGAAGGCAAGAGCAACGACGATGACGACGCCCTGAACCAGGTTCGCCTCGTTGCCCTGAACGCCCTGCAGGATCGCAGTACCCATGCCGGGGAGGTTGAAGATGACCTCGATGACGACGGCGCCGCCCATGAGATAGCCAATCTTAAGACCGAGGGTGGTGACCGGGGTGATCAGCGCGTTGCGAAGAACGTTGATGCCGACGACGACCTTCTCGGGAACGCCGGCGCCGCGAGCCATACGGACATAGTCCTTGTCGAGCTCCTCGACCATGGCGGTACGCACGATACGAGTCATCTGACCCGTCAGCGGAAATGCCAAGGCGATGGCGGGCATGATCATGCGTCCCAGATAGCCAGCCGGATTCGTGGTGAAGTGCGGCAGGGCACCCGATGCCGGGAGTACCTTAAGGTAGGAAGAGAACAGCAGGATCAACAGAACGGCAAGCCAGAACGACGGGGTTGCCAAGCCGGCGATGGAAAAGACGCGGATCACTTGGTCCGGCCATTTATCGCGATACAGGGCCGCGATGACGCCGAGCAAAAACGATACGACCGCACCGATGGCAAGACCGATGAAGGTCAGCTGCATCGTGACGGGTAGGGCCGTGGAGATGCGCTTGGCAACGGAGTTGCGAGCAGCACCATAGGTGCCCATGTCGCCATGGATCAAATTGCCCATATAGCGCACGTAGCGCACGGGCCAGGGGTCGTCCAGACCATACTTCTCATGGTACTCGGCAACCGCCTCGGGCGAGGCACCGTCACCCAACGCCGTGTAGGCGGGGTCGGTCTTGGAGAACGACATAAGGAAGAACACCAGGACGGTGACGCCCAATGCCATGATCGGCAGCGCCACGAGACGCCTTCCAATCAAACGTAGAAAGTTGTTCACGTTCTCTCCCCTTTCTTTTGTCGGTAGGACCAACTGGTATATGAGTACGGACACTCATTACAAGACCCGAGCGACATCGTTGCCGCCCGGGTCTTTGTTTCAACTATGAGGATACGGTCCCAACGGCCGACATCCTGCATATAGACTCAAGCGAGTCTTACGCCTTGACGGTCGCGACACCCTTAAAGGACATGCTCGTCGTGCCGATGCCCTTGAAGCCATCGAGGGCCTCGCCGTTGGGCGCAGTGGACGGGTCGTTCCAGGAAGCGGAGACGGTCTTAACGTGGACAACGGGGTACAGAACGGCGTTGTCGGCGATGATGTCGAAGCACTCGTTCCACTTCTTCTGCTGCTCGTCGCCCTCGGCGGCAAGAGCCTCGTCCATAAGGCCGTGGAGCTTCTGCCACTCAGCGGACTCCTTCCACGGGCAACGGGTCTGCATCCAGACGTTGTCGCCGTACCACCAGTTGAGCAGCAGGTCGGGGTCTGCGCCGAAGCAGGAAGGATCGCCAGGGGCAAGGAGGATATCGTAGGCCTCGCCGCCGTCGATGGCAGCATAGGTGGCCGGCGAAGTATCGGTCTGGATGGTCACATCGAAGCCGAGAGCGTCGAGGTCGTTCTTGACCTGGGCAGCCATACCCTTGATCTGCTCGTTATCGGTGGTGCGCAGGGTAATGGCGCCCGGGGTGATACCGGACTCCTCGATAAGCTTCTTGGCCTTCTTGGCGTCGGTCTTGTACACCGTGGAGGCCTCATGATAGTTGGTGAAGCTCTTGGGCAGGTAGCAGCTGGCAGCGGTAGCAAGGCCGGCGAAGGTGTTGCTGATCATCTTCTCGGTGTCGAGCGCATACATGACAGCCTGACGGACCTTGACGTCGTTCCAAGGCTCCTTGGCGACGTTGAACATGATGAAGCGGGTGCCGAAGCCCTGGACGTTGTCGATCTTGCAGCCGGCGCCCTCGAGCTGGTCGACGGCGTCAGCGGTAACGAGCTCCATGACGAGCGTGGAGCCTTCCTGCTGAGCGGTGACGCGAGCGGTGGGGTCGGTCAGGATGCTGTACTGGATCTTCTTATCCTCGGCAGCATACTCACCGTTGTACTCGGGGTTGGGAACCAGGGTGATCTCGGTATCGGAGATAGAATCGTACATCCAGGGGCCGGAGCCGATCGGCTGCTTGGCGCGATCCTCCTCGCTCTGGGCGGCAGGAGTAACGCGAATGATGGCCAGACGATCCTTGAGCAGGGAGAAGTTGGGGACCTTGGTCTTGACCGTCACGGTGCTGGCATCCTTGGCCTCGATGGACTCGAAAGGCTGGAAGAACGGAGCGTAGGTGGCAGAAGCGGCGCAAGCGGTGTAGGAGGCGACGACGTCGTCAGCGGTAACCTCGGTGCCATCGGAGAATTTGGCGCCCTTGCGGATGGTGACCTCGAAGGTGGTGTCGTCCACGGACTTGGGATCATCGGTGGCGAGCTCGTTGAAAGTGCTGTAGTCGTGGTAATCGATGCCGTAGAGGCCCTCGACGACGTGCCAGTTAGCGCCCAGGCCCACGGCGGAGCCGGTGCTGGCGGGGTCGAAGCTGGACGGAGCGTAAGCGGAACCGGCGGTGATCACGCCGCCGCCACGGTTGGCGGAATCGGCGGGAGCGGAACCCTCGTCGCTAGAGCTGCCACCGCAGCCAGTGAGACCAAAGCCGGCGACAGCAGCGACGCTGCCGGTGAGGCCGAGGAACGAACGCCTGGACATACCCTTATTGATGATGGCCATGTCTTCTCCTATCAATAGAGAATCTTACCCGGGAGCACCTAAACTTGCCCCCGCGCAACTTGCGGACGATATATACCTTACCTACCGACAAACCCAACTGAGGTGCCGCGCTCGGCGACCGATACATACATACGCTTGAACGGTATTTACTACCGTTCACCGAATTCGTTGACAAACGATACAGCAGACAGTATGTATCGGCGAGGTGAGATATCAGTCTTCGTCAACCCGCAGGATAGCAGGGTTTTCGCTTGGGTTAGTCAAACGTTTTAGCGTTAATAAAACCCGAAACCAGCAGGCAATCATGGCGAAATAAATGGTTGAAAATCGCGCAATCATGTATATCAGTTGTTTATGCTCGTGTTTAGCTATCGGAATGGCCAGCCGCGGCCTCGGCGCGCTCGGCATTCCATGCAACGAGCGCCTCGTGGACCGCCTTGGCAACATCGGCAGGTATGCCGCGAACTTCCGCGATCTCTTGCTCACTCGCCGCGCGCAACCGCTTCATCGAGCCAAAATGGCGCATAATTGCACGTTTTCTAGTGGGTCCCACGCCTGGAACGTCATCGAGTACCGAAACCGTCATGGCTTTATCGCGCAATTCGCGATGGAACGTGATGGCAAAACGGTGCGATTCGTCGCGCACCTGCTTGATGAGATAGAGCGACGCAGACCCGGTCGGAAGTACGACAGGAGTCTCGTCCCAAGGCACGAAAACCTCCTCATCGGCCTTTGCCAAACCACAAACTGGTATATCGAGCCCAAGGGCCTCAAGTTGCTTAATTGCAGCCGTCAATTGCGGCTTGCCGCCGTCGACAACGAGCAAATCGGGGCGCGAGCCAAAACGTTCGTCGGTCATCCGCTCGGGAGCATAGCGACGCCCCAAAACCTCGGACATCGAAACGAAGTCGTTCGCCTCGTCCAATTCGGCCTGGATTTTAAAGCGGCGGTATTGGCTCTTGTCGGCGTGGCCGTTGGTAAACACCACCATCGAGGCAACCGTAAAGGTGCCATGAAGCGTAGAGATATCGAAGCACTCGATTCGCATTGGCGGCGCAGGTAGTGCCAAGGCGCTCTCAAGCTCCAGGAGCGCTCGATTGGTGCGATCGTCGGCGTATCCCGTGCGCATCATATAACGCATGAGGGCATGACGCGCATTTTTAGATGCCATATCGAGCAACCGGTGTTTTTCGCCGCGCTGAGGCCTATGGAGATGACAGGAACGCTCGCGCTTGTCCGAAAGCCACTCCCCTAGCGCCTCCGCATCCTCAAGCTCGACGGAAAGGTTCACCTCTGCTGGAATATCAGCCGTCTCGTCGTAATAGCGCTTGAGAAAGCCCGACTGAAGCTCCTCTTCATCGACATCCAGGCCCTTATCGAGAATGAACTCACAGGTTCGAACCGTTCGCCCCTCGCGCACAACAAACACGCAGGCGGCCGAAATGGTCTCTTCTCGATAGAAACCAATCACATCGAGATCGACACTCGACGGAAAAACGACCTGCTGTCGGTCGTCCAGGCCCCTAATAACTTCCAAGCGACGCTTGACGCGCGCCGCCCGCTCAAAATCGAGCGCTTCGGCGGCGTCCGTCATCTCGGATGTAAGCTCATCAACGACATCTTTACGATGGCCCGACAAAAATCGCTCGACGCGTTTAACGTTTTTAGCATAGTCGGCTGGAGAGATCGCACCGACGCATGCCCCCGGGCCGCGGCCAACATGGAAGTCAAAGCAGGGGCGCCCGTTTTGAGCGCAAATCATATTGACGATATCTTCTTCGCCCTTGTGGGACTCGACGATACGGCGGCATCGACGCCATTCCGCACAAGAAGCCGAGCAGATCGGGATTACCTTGCGCAGCGTATCAATGGTCTCGCGCGCCGCGCGGCTGTCGGTGTAGGGACCAAAATAACGCGTTCCCGGCTTATGACGCTCACGAGTATATTTAATAGCTGGGAACAGATCACTCTTGGTGATAGCGATAAAGGGATAGCTCTTATCGTCCTTAAGGTCGACATTAAAGTACGGATGGTATTGACCGATCAGGTTGCGCTCGAGCACCAGCGCCTCGTGCTCGTTCTCGACAACGATATAGTCAAAGCTCGCAACCAGCTGCATCATCAGTGGAATCTTTTGGCGCTCGTCCTGCAGCGTCACATATTGACGCATGCGCGAGCGCAGATTTTTAGCCTTGCCAACGTAAATGACATCGCCCTTGGCATCTTTCCAAAGGTAGCAGCCAGGCTGCATGGGCACACGCGAAACCTGTTCGGCAAGCGTTGGAATGTTGTCATGACCTGCCACGACTGCCTACCTGCGGCGAAGAAGCGCGGAGACCTCAGGCATCTTTAGAAGGACGGCAAGGCCAAAAGTCACGGCAAGTGAAACCATGCCCGCGATGCAAACATAGCCCAAGGTAATAAGAATCGATCCGCCAAGCGCTCCGACAAAACTCTCGAGCGCCCACAAAACGCCGGCACCCGCTGCGGCACCCAGGCCGCCGAGCAAAAGGCCATAGAAGCAGCCGTGCAGAATAGATTTAACCTGAAGACCCTGCAGACGACGACGCAGCCACCACAGCGAACAGCCGACCAGAATCACATAGTCGACAACATACGACATCGCAATCGCAGGCATGCCATAGCCCAGCACCACACCAAACAGCAGAACCGAACCAGCCTGACCGATGGCAGAGTATAGGCAATAGCGGCTATAGGGCTTCATGTCGAGCAGCGCCGAGAAGCTCTTCTGCATCAACACGACCACGCCGTAGAGCGGCAGGGAGAGCGCCAGATAAACCAGAAACTCGGACACAAGCGCCACACCCGACTCGTCGAACTTGCCGGCGCAATAAATCATGTTGAGCGGACGGGCAAACACAATGAGATATAGCGCGAAAGGAATCAGGAAGAAGAGCATCTGGGCCACGCCGCGCGAGATACCAACGCGCACGCTGTCATAATCCTTTTCCTGGGCATCGTGCGAAAGCTCGGTATAAAGCGCCGTCGAGAGCGAGGCGGCTATCAAGGCATAAGGCAGTGTGTACCAAAGGCGCGCATAGGCAATTACAGAAGGACCGGTCTCGGGCTGCACCACCAGCGCGGCTGCGTTGGTAATGGAAGTCGACACGAACATGCATACCGTAGCGAGCAACGTCGGGACGCCGAGCGCGAGCGTCTGTCGCAGTGCAGGATCCTTAAAGTCGATATGAATATGAGGCCGGACACCATGCTTACCGAGTGCGGGAATCTGGCACGCCATCTGGACAAAAACGCCAAGCGTCGTGCCGAGCGAAATTAAAACGACGCCCGCCTGCTCACCAAAGCAGTCAGATACGGGAGCGAAGCCCATAAAACTCGCAATGACAATCACATTGTTGAGTACCGGGGCGAACGTCGACCAAAAGTAGTCACGATGCGCGTTAAGAACGCCCGAGAACACCGAGCCCAAGCCGTAGAACAAAATCTGAATGGCAAAGAAACGGAACATGAATGCAGCGGTATCCATGCTTCCGCCATCGCCCGAAAGGAACGACTGCGTCCAGATAAAGCCCGGAGCAAACACGGTGCCCAACACCGAAATGCCGCCCAGCAGCAAAAGCAGGATGCCGAGCAGATTACCTACGTATTCGTTTGAGGCGTCGCGACCCTGCTCACGACGCACGCCCATGTACACCGGCAAAAAGGCGGTAACCAACATACCGCCCATCACGAGCTCATAGAGCATATTGGGCAGGTTGTTGGCGACCTGATAGGAAGACGAAAGCAGCGACATGCCGATGGCGGCAGCCATAGCCCAAGTACGGATAAACCCGGTGACGCGCGACACAATGGTCAGTGCAGTCATGAGGCCGGCAGAACGGCCAACCGTAGAGTAGTCCGACGAGCCCATATCATCTACGTCGTCCTGTGATTGGGGGCTGACTTCAGTGTGTTGTCGAGAATCAACCTCGATATCAGGCTCATCGATTATCGCGAAGGGGTCGTCGACCAAAACGGCATCATCGGCAGAAAAAGCTCCGTCAACAGGCGTGACATCGTTGTCAAACGAAGCGTCATCGTTAGCTACGGCATTATTACCAAACACCGTGTCAACTTCCCTGGCGGCAGCGGTTCGACCAGAAAACGACAATAGATCCCAATCATCGTCCTCAACAGCAACGCCCTCGACCGGATCGGTCGAGCCGAGCGGTGACCACTCGTCATCCAAAAGCAACTGCTCGCCATCACCGTCGGTTGCAGGCCTCGCGGGACGATCGGCTGGGACACCCTGCAGTGCGCCCTTTCCCTGAGCCGCCATCAAAAACACCGCCGTCTCATCGGGACGCGGCGCACGAGACGCCCCGGCGTCAGGCATCCGTCCGGCACGGGATTGAGCCGCGGCCAAAAACACCGCCGTCTCATCGGGGCGAGCCGAAGAGAGAATCGTACGGGGAGGCACCGTACCGGCACCGGCGGCACGCAAATACACAGCCGTCTCCCCTGGATCTGCAGCAACGGACCAAGCGTTTCGAATCTGGTCATCGACCGAAGAAGCCTCAGGCGCGGGCGTCTGAGAAGCCGAACCCTTTGCAAAGTGAGCTCCGCGCTTCGATTCTTCCTGCGGCATCGCTCAGTCCTCTCTCGTGATCGGGGCAACCGTCGCCCCGCAAAATGCAACTAAGTCGTCGGGGGCAAGCTCAAGTTGATAGCCACGCTTACCGCCTGAGATAAAAATGGTATCCCAAAGGACGCATGTCTCATCGATCAGCGTCCGAAAGCGTTTTTTCATGCCGACTGGACTGCAGCCGCCCCGGACATACCCCGTCGCGGCAAGCAAGTCCTTGACATGCATCATGGTCAGCGACTTTTCACCAGCGGCGCGCGCTGCGGCCTTTAGGTCAAGCTCGTCGGCAACGGGAATACAGCACACAACGTGTTCGTTGGACGGCGTCACGCAAACCAAGGTCTTAAACCCCTGGCCAGGCTCCTCGCCAAGTTGTTCCAAAATTGCGACGCCTAAACCCACCGACTCATCGCCATCGTCTTCATACGTATGGAGAATATAGGAGATGCCGGCGTTTTCCAGCTCGCGCATCGCATTGGTTTTCGGCGTCTTTGCAGCCTTTGCCATGGCATGTCCCTTCCCTCGCATTCGAACGTAACGCCTAAGTATATGTCCAATTTAGCCGCATACGTCATCTCGACACACAGAAGCGCCACCGAATCGAAAGGAATCGGTGGCGCTTCTCGTACGACGGCGTCTCTTTACTGGGCGTCGAGTTGTGCCTGACGCTCGCGGTCGCGCTTGAGCAGCGGTGCCAAGAACTTGCCCGTGTAACTCTGCGAACATGCCGCGACCTGCTCCGGCGTACCCGAGACCACGACGGTTCCGCCGCCATTGCCGCCCTCGGGACCCATATCGATCAGGCGGTCGGCAACCTTGATGACATCAAGGTTGTGTTCAATCACCAGCACCGTGTTGCCCGCATCGACCAAGCGCTGCAGCACATCGAGCAGCTGGCGGACGTCCTCAAAATGAAGGCCGGTCGTCGGCTCGTCCAAAATATAGAACGTCTTGCCCGTCTGGCGTCGATGAAGCTCCTTGGCGAGTTTCACACGCTGCGCCTCGCCGCCCGAAAGCGTCGTGGCAGGCTGCCCCAAACTCACATAGCCCAAGCCAACGTCATACAAAGTCTGAAGCTTGCGCTTAATCTGCGGGATATTCCCAAAGAAGGCCAGCGCCTCGGTGACGCTCATGTCGAGCACGTCCGAGATGGTCTTGCCACGGTAGGTGACCTCGAGTGTCTCGCGGTTGTAGCGTTTACCGCCGCAAACTTCGCAGGGAACGTAGATATCGGGAAGGAAGTGCATCTCGATCTTGATCTGTCCGTCGCCCTTGCACGCCTCACAGCGCCCGCCACTCACATTAAAGGAGAAACGACCCGGCGAGTAGCCGCGCGCCTTCGACTCCGGCGTACTCGCAAACAGCGCGCGAAGATCATCCCACAGGCCAATATAGGTAGCAGGGTTGGAACGCGGTGTGCGGCCAATCGGCGACTGGTCGATATCGATAACCTTATCGATACACTCGATGCCCTCGATTTTCTTATACGGACCCACAGGGCGCGTCGAACGGTGAATAGCATTCGTAAGGGCAGGCGCAATGGTGTCGGTAACCAGGGAGCTCTTGCCCGATCCCGACACGCCGGTAACAACCGTAAGCGTACCAAACTCGATCTTGGCAGTAACGTTTTTGAGGTTGTTAGCTCGAGCGCCCGTAATTTTAAGGCAGCCGCGACCGGGCTTGCGCCGTTCATCAGGCACCCGGATCATTCGTTTGCCGGTCAGATAAGCGCCCGTCATCGACTCAGGACACGCCATGATATCGGCAGGCGTTCCCGCCGCGACTACGTGTCCGCCGTTGACGCCGGCGCCGGGCCCCATGTCGATCACGTAGTCGGCGGCACGGATCGTGTCCTCGTCGTGTTCGACGACGATGACGGTATTGCCGATATCGCGCAGACGCTCAAGGGTCTTGATCAGGCGCTCGTTATCGCGCTGATGAAGGCCGATCGATGGCTCGTCTAGAATATAGAGCACGCCCATGAGACCCGCGCCGATCTGCGTTGCCAGGCGAATACGCTGCGCCTCGCCACCAGAAAGCGTCGCCGAGGCACGATCGAGCGTCAGATAGTCGAGTCCAACATCGACCAGAAAACGCAAGCGCTCCAGGATTTCCTTGACGATGCGCCCGCCGATAAACTGTTGGCGCTCGGTGAGCTCCAGGCCCTCAAAAAACTCGAGCGACTCACGGCACGACAGGCAACAAACCTCGTAAATGGACTTGCCGCCCACGGTGACGGCGAGCATCTCAGGGCGCAAACGAGCGCCGTGGCAGCTCGAGCACGGTTCCTCGCGAATGTACTTCTCCAAGCGCGCCTTGGTGTTCTCGTTCGTCGTCTCGGTATAGCGTTCGTACAGGATGTTGCGAACGCCCGAAAACTTGGTATCCCACTGGCTACGACGTCCGTCGAGCTTTTGGTAGTCAACCGAGATCTTCGTATCGCCCAGGCCATCCAAGAATGCACGACGCACGCGAGGGGGCAAGTCCTCCCACGGCGTATCGGCGCTTACCTTAAAGTGTTTACAGACCGCAGCAAAAATCTGCGGGTAGTAGTTCGAATTGCCAAACAGGCTACCAAAGACTCCGTCGGCAATGGACTTCGAGGGGTCCTCGATCAGCGCCTCGGCATCAACGGTTTTCTTAAAGCCCAGGCCGTCGCACTCAGGACATGCGCCATAGGGAGCGTTAAACGAAAAATCACGCGGCTGAAGATCGTCGATGGAGTGTCCATGCTCCGGGCACGCCAAGGCCAACGAATACTCCAGCAGCTCGCCCTCGGTCCCCTCGGGAGCATCACGATCGGGCAGCATGTACACATTTACATTGCCGTGAGCCAGCGCGGTCGCCTGCTCAACAGACTCGGCGATACGGCCCAGAGAGTTCTCACGGATCACGATGCGATCGACCACGACCTCGATATCGTGCTTGAACTTCTTGTCCAGATCGATTGGATCGTCGAGCGAGCGCACTTCACCGTCAACACGCACGCGGCTAAAGCCCTCGGCGCGAAGGTCCTCAAACAGTTTGGTGTACTCGCCTTTTCGCCCGCGCACCACCGGTGCCAGCACAAACGCGCGGCGACCCTCCCCCGCCGCCAAGACCTTGTCGGCAACCTGGTCGGTCGTCTGGCGCTCAATGACGCGGCCGCATTCGGGACAGTGCGGGGTGCCCACACGGGCGAACAGCAGGCGCAGATAGTCATAAATCTCGGTTACGGTGCCAACCGTCGAGCGAGGGTTTTTAGACGTCGTCTTTTGGTCGATCGACACCGCCGGCGAAAGGCCGTCGATTGAATCCAAGTCGGGTTTGTCCATCTGGCCCAAGAACTGGCGCGCATAGCTCGAAAGGCTCTCGACGTATCGACGCTGGCCCTCGGCATAGATAGTGTCAAATGCCAGCGAGCTCTTGCCCGAGCCAGAAAGACCGGTAATGACCACGAGTTGGTCACGCGGAATGGAAACATCGATATCACGGAGGTTGTGCTCACGAGCGCCGCGAATAACGATAGAAGAATCAGACATGGAAGCTCCTTGCCTCCTATTGCATCGAATCATACTGCCGATGAGTTTAGCGCACTCGACGCGCACAGATGTTCGTAATACAAGATTCGCAGACCTTTAGCTTTGCGTATCGGGCGCTTTGTTTCTCGAAATGCCGTGGAAAGGTTACAGTAATCTAATACTGAGCTTAATTTGCTGTAACAGAGGAACGTCCATGACCGAAGATATCCCCCTTGAAATCACTTCGAGCGACATGGCCAATCTGCCCATATTCATCGCCGTCCTTATCGTGGCCACCGTCGTCGTGCGCGTGTATTTTTCAATCAAACACAATGAAAAGCCGCCCATTGCCCGCGTCTTTTGGTGCGCGACGCTCCTCATCCCGCTCGGCATGGTAGCTGCATGGATTACGAATCAATTGCTCGTAAATGAGGACAGTTCCCTATGGGCCCTTTCTTATTCGGCGCTCGGTGCTGCCGCCGTCATACTTCTTGTCGAGCCCTTGGTTTCGGGACTTATCGACCAAACCGATCTTGCAACGGGAACGGTTGCCTGTATTTGCCGTGACATCCTTGTCATCGCCGCTGTTTCAGCGCTCTCGTTCGTTTCACTCGAAATTGCCTGCAACGAAACGTTCTATCGCATTCCCGCCAACTCATTCGGGTTTTCCGTTGGGCTGCTCGCGACGGTTCTGCTCTCCCTTTATTTGCTGGGACAGCGTCATGGAGGCGTCATGGCCCTCGTGCCCGTCGTCTGTTGCATCCTTGGCATTGCCGAGCACTTCGTCATAACGTTTAAAGGCGAGGCCATCCTGCCAAGCGATATCTTGGCCCTTGGCACCGCAATGGAAGTGAGCGAGGGATACGAGTTTACCTTTACCGCCGGAATCGTAACCTCTCTAGCCCTGTTAGAGATTTCCCTGGGGCTTCTTTCGCTTATCCGACCGAGAAAGCTCCGTACGCCCACCCATGTCTTCCCCGCAATCGCCGCTAACCTCTGCGCTTTTCTGCTAGTGACCGTTGTGGGGCTCTCGGGCTTTTCCAGCATCGACTTGGAGCAGGCGCTGAATTTTGGATTTGACCGTTGGCAGCCCATCACCACGTATGCGTCTCAGGGTTTTATCACTTCGTTCACCGAAATGGTCAACGAGTTGCCCATTGAGAAGCCCGAAGACTATACGCCCGATGAGGCGCAGAGCATCGAGCAGGAGCTCGCCGCCACCTACGACAGCACGTATGGCTCGAGCGAGCAGCGCGCGGCGGCCGTTGCCCAGTTCAATGAAATCAAGCCGACGATTGTTGCCGTCATGAACGAGAGTTTTAGCGACCTTTCGTGCTTTGAGCAGCTCCAGGCGGCCGGGTACACCGGCCCCGCATTCTACAACTCGCTTCCCGACACGCTTGTTCGCGGCACCATGTTCGCTTCGGTCGCCGGTGGCGGAACGGCGAACTCCGAATTCGAATTTTTGACCGGAGCGACAACGGCCTTTGTCGGATTAGGCAAAATCCCCTATCAGCTGTATCAGATGAATGACGTCAACAGCCTGGCAAAGGACCTTAAAGAGCTTGGGTATACCGCTACCGCTATGCACCCGCAAAACCCCGTCAACTACCATCGAGATAAAATCTATCAGCAGCTGGGCTTTGGAGACTTTCTTTCAATCGGCGATTTCGAAGGTGCGCCCTGCTACCATGCCGGCGTATGCGACTACGCCACCTACGACAAGATACTCGACCTGCTTAGAACCGACGAAGCCCCGCAGTTCATCTTTGACGTCACGATGCAAAATCACGGCGGCTACGACTATGGCACCGTTCCCGCCGAAGAGCTGACAAACTATTGGGTCGAGGGAGCCAGCGAGGGCGCCAATAGCGCGCTCAACACCTATCTTACCTGCATCAACGCATCCGACCGGGACCTCGAGTACTTTATCAACGAGCTCCGCAATATCGGCAGACCGGTTGTTCTTGTCTTTTTTGGCGACCATCAGCCGAGCGCCGCAGCGACTCTCAACGACGAGCTGTACCCTCAGGAAGATACGGCAAGCCACGCTTTCCGTATCTATCAGTCGACCTATTTCGTCTGGGCTAACTATGAAATCGCCGGCAATACCGAGCTCAACGTCTACGACACCGTCGGGGCAAACGAGATTGCAGCCATTACCCTTAATAAGATCGGCGCCCCGCTCACCGACTATCAAAAGGCTCTGCTTGCAACAAGGTCAGATGTGCCCACCATCAATGTCGCCGGCTATCTTGGTGCCGACGGGCTGCGCTACGATTTGGAATCTGAAGACAGCCCATACGCCTCGACGATCGACAAGCTGCAGCGCATGCAATACCTCGAGTTCGCCAGCAAAGTTCAGTAAGCCCGCTCATTCGCTTGGGCCCATCGCATTGCAAGCACGCTCGGCCCAAATGCATCACAAATGACTCCCGCTCGCAAACGAGGGTACAATGACGCTCGTGTCACATCACGGGGCCCCGGCCCCAACATATACAAAGGAGTCATACATGGGTTGCGAGCACGCACAGGCCGCCGGCGGACAAACGTCGCCGTCGCAATTTGAGGAGAACACGCTGTCCGAGGTCAAACGCGTCATCGCCGTGCTTTCCGGCAAGGGCGGTGTCGGCAAGTCGTTTGTCACCGGTGCCATCGCCACCGAGCTCGCCCGTCACGGCCACAAGGTCGGCGTCCTCGATGCCGACATCACCGGTCCCTCTATCCCCAAGATGTTCGGTATGAGCGGACGCCACGTCCATGCCCTTGGCAACCTTATGCTGCCCGAAATCTCCGAGCACGGCGTTAAGGTCATGAGCTCCAACCTGCTGCTCCAAAACGAGACCGACCCCGTCCTTTGGCGCGGTCCGGTCATCGCAGGCGCCATTAGGCAGTTCTGGAGCGAGACCTCGTGGGGCCCCATCGACTACCTGCTGGTCGACATGCCTCCGGGAACAGGCGACGTCGCGCTCACCGTCTTCCAGTCGCTGCCCGTCGACGGCATCGTCATCGTCACGAGCCCGCAGGATCTGGTCTCGATGATCGTCGCCAAGGCGGTCAACATGGCCGAGAAGATGAACGTCCCCATTCTGGGCATTGTCGAGAACATGAGCTATATTGAGTGCCCCGACTGCGGCAAGAAGATCGAGGTCTTTGGCAAGAGCAAGCTTCCCGAGGTCGCAGAGCGCTATAACCTCGACATCTTGGGCACGATTCCCATTAATCCGGCACTCGCCGAGGCCTGCGATAAGGGCGAGGTCGAGACCGCGTTGCCCGACGGCATGTTGCCCCAGGCCGTCTCTGCCGTCGAGGCCATTGCCCCGCACGAGACCGACGAGGCCTAAGTGAACACGAGCGCCTTCTATGACGTCCTGGTAATCGGCGGCGGGGCTTCAGGCCTCGCCGCCGCCATTACGGCCGCACGCGCGGGTAAAAGCGTCTGCATCGTTGAGCGCGATGTCGCCTGCGGCCTTAAGCTGCTTGCGACCGGCAACGGTCGCTGCAACCTCTCCAACGAATCGATTGATCCTCAGCGGTATAACCACCCCGCATTCGTCGAATCCGTCATGGGCCCCCAGCCCGAGCAAGAGCTTATGGGTTTCTTCTCCTCGCTGGGCATCATGACAACCTCCGAGGAAGGCCGGCTGTACCCGCGCTCCCTTCGCGCCGAATCGGTACGCGACGCGCTTCTCAACGTTTGCGACCGCCTGGGTATCACCTTAATCTGCGGGGCCAACGTTGCCTCGGCGCACAAAGCTTCCGAAGGCTGGGCACTCCAAATAAACCGTCCAGCGCGGGCGCTCAAGGCAAAAAAGCACGACGACCGAAAATCGGAGCTCCGCTCGCTTCGGAAAGCACTCGCCGATGTCCCTCGCAAGAACGAGGCCCTGGAGGCACATGCCGTAATTATCGCCACGGGTGGCAACCCCACCGGTATCGCCGATACGTTTAGCCTCCCCCTCACTTCGCTGCGCCCCATCCTCTGCCCCGTATCGGCAACGGTCGTCGGCGATCGGGCGGCACTCAAGACGTTGGATGGTCTGCGCGTCCGCGCCCGCTTGACGCTCACCCGTAACCATAGTGAGCTCTGGCACGAAGACGGTGAAGTACTGTTTCGAACCTTCGGTATCTCGGGCGTCGCTGTCTTCAACCTCTCCCGTCGTATCCAGCGCGGCGATACGATCCTGCTCGACGTTTTCCCCGACCTCTCTAAAGACGAGTTGCTCGATATGCTTAACCGGCGCGTTGAGCTGCTCGGCGGCTTTTCGCCCCGCGATCCCCGTTGGCTCGACGGCATGCTCGCCCCGCAACTCTCCCGCGTCGTCTGCACAGCGTTCGAGCAGTGCCATCCAGGCTCCAACGATGTCGTCCACCTGGTCTCGATCCTCAAGCACTTTAAGTTGCTCGTCGAGGGAACAGCCGAGGAGCGCTCGGCGCAGGTCACGCGTGGTGGCGTATCTGTCGAGAGCATC
Organism: Collinsella sp. SGI.180; assembly: GCF_050313455.1. Lineage (NCBI taxonomy): Bacteria > Bacillati > Actinomycetota > Coriobacteriia > Coriobacteriales > Coriobacteriaceae > Collinsella > Collinsella sp. SGI.180. Next base: position 5,608 of record NZ_JBNPLL010000004.1, on the reverse strand, counting down.
TCAACACCCAGTCTACACGCGTGCAGCGTTGTCGACGCCCCGCTTTACGTCTGCGGCGAAGCGCTCGACATCGACGCCGATTGCGGAGGCTTTAACCTTGCGTGGGCCTGGATCTCGGGCATTCGCGCTGCAAGCAGCCTGTAGCCGCACAGTCTATAATCAAAAACGCATTCGGGCCGTCTGGGATACCGGACGGCCTCTTTCTTGCCTCTAAGGAGACCTCGATGATCGAAATCACCCAAGTCAACGCGTCACTCGATGAAGCCGGCGATGAAAATGCCTGCCTCATTGTTGGCAAGCGATTCGCCAAGCGCGTCCTGCGTTGCAAGGACTCCGAGATCAAGTCCATCGAGCTCCACCGCAAGTCAATCGACGCTCGCAAAAAACGAGACGTCCATTTTATCCTGAGCTTTCGTGTTGAGCTGACTAGTCCCCACCTCGAGCGAGAAGCGGTCGACAGCGTTGCCGAGCGTGACCGCTCGCGCGTACGCGCGATAGAAGACGATGAGCCTTCATTCCCCTCCCCCGTTTCCGGCGCACCCAAAGAGCGCCCCGTCGTCGTCGGTGCCGGATGTGCCGGCCTTTTCGCCGCACTCACCCTTGCCGAAGCAGGTCTGAAGCCCTTGCTCATCGAGCGCGGCGACCCGGCATTTCGCCGCTCGCAGGCGATCGACCTCTTTCTAAAGGAGCGCATCCTCGACCCCGAGAGCAATATTCAGTTTGGCCTGGGCGGCGCGGGGACCTTCTCGGACGGCAAGCTCAATACAGGAACCAAAAATCCCGCCCATCGCCTTATCCTCGAAACCTTCGTCGAGGCAGGTGCGCCCCGCGATATTCTGTGGGATGCCAAGCCGCACATTGGCTCCGACATCCTTCCCACGGTTGTTACCGCTATATCCCAGCGCATCGAGCAACTCGGAGGTGTCGTCCGTTATCGAACAAAACTCGTCGACATTCGCATCGACGCGTCTGGCGCCATCACCGGTATTGATGTCCAATCATCCCAAGACGCCGCTTACGAGCCAATTGAGACAAAGCACCTCATCCTCGCCTGCGGGCATTCTGCTCGCGATATTTTTGAACTCCTTAAGGACCACGACGTGGCCCTCGCACAAAAGACCTTTGCCATGGGCGTTCGCATCGAGCATCCGCAGCGCGACATCGACCGAGCCCAATATGGAGCCTCGGCGGGACATCCTGCCCTCGGAGCAGCCCCCTACAAACTCGTCGCCCATCTTCCCAACGGCCGCAGTGTGTTCTCGTTTTGCATGTGCCCCGGCGGGCAGGTTGTCGCCGCCTCTTCCGAGCAGGGCCACCTGTGCGTCAACGGCGCCAGCCTCAATGCCCGCGACGGCCGTAACGCAAATGCCGCCCTGCTCGTTAACGTCACGCCCGAGGACCTTCCCGACGATGACCCGCTCGCCGGCATCGAGCTCCAGCGCGCCTGCGAGGCGGCCGCCTATCGCCTGGGCGGTTCCAACTGGAACGCACCGGCACAACTCGTCGGAGATTTCCTCGCAGGACGCGCCAGCAAGGCGCCCGGAAAGGTAAAGCCCACCTATCCGCTCGGTGTGACCTGGACGGCAATTGACGAAGCCCTGCCGCAGCATATCGTCGAGTCGCTCCGCCTGGGACTTCCCCTACTCGGAAAAAAGCTACGGGGCTACGACCGCCCCGATGCCGTTCTTACCGGCGTGGAGACTCGTTCGAGCTCACCGGTCACTGTCACCCGAGACCGAACGTGCCATGCCGTGTCGACCCCGGGCCTCTACCCTTGTGGTGAGGGAGCTGGATATGCTGGAGGCATCATGAGCGCGGCCACCGACGGTATCCGTTGTGCCGAAGCCCTGATCGCAGACCTCTAGCGAACGAATTCCAGCGCGCAAAAGACACAGGCCCCGAGCTCCCTATGGAGCTCGGGGCCTGTTCGCTATTTCTTAAACCGTGCACCCTGGCGTTTTCTACCCGATGCGAACGTGGAACCCTTGCGGGCCTGCGAACGCAAACGCTCGATCGTCTCGTCCTCAGACGCACCCTCGAGCATCGCCCGAATCTGAACGACAGCATCACGCAGGCGCGCCGCCTCCTCAAAGTCCATGGCGGCAGAAGCGTTACGCATATCCTCTTCCATGGTTTCGACGATCCGCACAAGCTCGTCATGCGGTAGTTCTTCCAACTGTTCCGCAAGTGTCTGCTCGGGCGCCACCGTTTCCGGCACACCGCCCTCGCCCGACTCATCGGGCGTATAGAATGCGCCATGGCCAAGAGAGTCGCCCTTCGAGCGTCCCTTGGAGCCCACAGTTTTTTCGGCCTCGGCAATAAAACTTGAGATGTCGTTGATGGCCTTGCGCACTGTCTTGGGCACAATGCCATGTTCTTCGTTATATGCCATCTGAATCTCGCGACGACGCTGCGTCTCCTCGATGGCCGCTTTCATCGAATCGGTCACAACGTCTGCATACATGATGACTTCGCCATCGGCGTTACGGGCCGCACGGCCAATCGTCTGAATCAGCGAACGACGGTTGCGCAAGAAGCCTTCCTTATCGGCATCGAGAATTGCCACCAGTGAGACCTCGGGAAGATCCAAGCCCTCGCGAAGCAGGTTGATGCCAACGAGAACATCGATCTTGCCCTCGCGCAGCGTTCGCAGGATCTCGACACGGTCCATTGTCGCCGTATCAGAGTGCATGTAATTGACCTTAATGCCCGCATCAAGTAGATGGTCGGTCAGGTCCTCGGCCATGCGCTTGGTCAACGTGGTCACCAGCACGCGCTCCTTGCGGGCAACACGCTCGCGAATCTCATCCTCAAGATCGTCAATCTGACCGCGAACGGGACGCACGTCGATCTTGGGATCGAGCAGGCCGGTCGGACGAATAATCTGCTCCACGTCGTTTTGGCTCACCCGCAGCTCGTAGTCGCCCGGCGTTGCCGAAACATAGATGAACTGGGGGATTCTCGCCTCAAACTCATCGAAACGAAGCGGGCGATTGTCGAGCGCCGAGGGCAGGCGAAAGCCGTGCTCCACCAGGGTCACTTTACGCGAACGGTCGCCTTCATGCATGCCACGAATTTGCGGCACCGTCACATGGCTCTCGTCTATGATGCAGAGCATGTCCTTGGGAAAGTAATCGATTAGGGTAAACGGCGGTTCACCCGGCTTACGCCCGTCCAAATGGCGAGAGTAGTTCTCGATGCCGTTGCAAAAGCCCATGGTCTCGAGCATCTCGAGGTCATAATCGGTCCGTTGCTGTAGACGTTGCGCCTCGAGCAACTTATTGGTTGCCTTAAGCTCCGCGACGCGTTTTTCGCATTCTTCACTGATTGACTTCAAGGCCGCCTTGACCTTGGGCTTCTCGGTCACATAGTGCGATGCCGGCCACACGGGAATAGCCTCATACTCACGAAGCATCTCACCGGTAACCTCATCGATTTCGGCGATAAGCTCGACCTCATCGCCAAAGAACTCAAATCGCAACGGATGCTCGGCATAGGGCGGATACACATCGACAACATCACCGCGCACGCGGAAGGTGCCACGCGCCAAGTCATAGTCGTTCCGGTCGTACTGAATGTCGATGAGCGCATGGATAAAGTCATCGCGCTCGAGCGGTACTTTCTTGTCGACATTCGGCGCCAGCCCCGCATAGTCCTCAGGAGAGCCGATGCCATAGATGCAGGACACCGAAGCAACGACGATCACATCGCGTCGAGAAAGCAACGAGGCGGTCGCCTGATGTCGAAGCATCTCGACTTCTTCGTTAATCGAAGCATCCTTCTCGATATACGTATCGCTTTGCGGCACATACGCTTCGGGTTGATAGTAATCGTAGTACGAGACGAAGTAGACCACGGCGTTGTTGGGAAAGAATTCTTTGAGCTCGCTCGCAAGCTGGGCGGCGAGGGTTTTGTTGGGGGCCATGACCAGCGTTGGCTTACCGAGAGCTTCGATGGTCTTGGCCATGGTAAAGGTCTTGCCCGAGCCGGTCACGCCAAGCAAAACCTGATAGCGGTCTCCGTCCCTCACACCCTGCACAAGCGACTCAATGGCCTTAGGCTGTGAACCTGCAGGCTCATAGGGAGACACGACCTCAAACGGTACCTCGGAGCCCTCAACGCCAAAACGTTTGAGCTCTCCGCCAACACGCTCAACTTCAAAATCCGCCATGGATACTCCTAACTCATACATCTGCAGTATACGCAGGCGGCAGGCATAGTCCTATACGAACCGGTCGGGATAGAGGGTCTTATAGCGAACCCAGGCATTATTGACACGAATCAAATAGGCTTGCGTCTCGGGAAAGGCAATCGCGTTATGGAACGATGTGTTTTGCTGCGCCCACCCATCGACATTGCCCATTCCGGCATTGTAAGCAGCAATAGCGCTATCCGTCGACCCATTGAAATACGTCAACAGGTATGAGAGGTACGCGCACCCAAATTCGATATTCGAAGCGGGGTCATTCAGGTCATCGGCTGAATACTCGTCCCCGTCGACAAGGCCCTTAGCGATCATATCCTGAGCGGTTTCGGGCATAAGTTGCATGAGACCTTGGGCGCCCTGATTTGATTCCGCCTCGGGATCCCAGTTTGATTCCGACTTGATGACGGCACACACCAGATACGGATCGAGATTATGCGAAATACTGGACTGCTTTACATACGCCTCATAGTCAATCGGATAGAACGGTTTAAAGAAAGCGGCGGGAGCACACGAGTAAACGAGCGAGATAAGGCCAAAGACGAAAACGACAACCAGCGGCACAAGGCGATACCACGTAAAGAAACGCGTCTTAGGCATCTGTCGTCTCCTTATCCATAGCATCCATAAGGCCATGGCGAGCAAGCCACGCGTCCAGTTGTTCAAAGAGCGATCTGTCGCCCGCTGCGTTATCAATCACGGTCGTGGCGAGACTGCAAAGCGAAGACTCATCGGGTTGGCAAGCACAGCGAGCATCAAAATCGGATGGCTCCATACCACGGTGAATAGCGCGTTCGCGACGGACCGCTAAAGGAGCGCTAACAACCATAATTTCATCCGCAAGGCCAAAGGCGTCCTCAAAGCCAGTCGGAGCAGATACTTCGACCGCCGCAAAGGGATAGCGGGGGGACGAAACCGTACAGCAAGCAGGATCGAGAATCCTCAGCGAAAGCTGCTCAATGAGAGCGGGGTGAACAATACTATTGAGCCTTGCAACCGTATCGGGAGAAACAAAAGCTCGAGAAGCGAGAACGTTACGTCGAACACCGCCATCCTCGTCCAAAATATCCCAGCCAAACTCTTCAGCAAGAGCATTGACGATATCCGACCCCGGTACGTACAGCGATTTGGCAAGAACATCTAAATCGATAAGCAGGGCTCCGCGAGATTCCAGAAAGCGGCAGGCAGTCGATTTACCCGAAGCAATATTGCCCAAAACGAAAACGGTAAACATCAAGCCCTCCCTAACGTCAATGCGAGTAATTATCGCGCAAATACAAAGCGACGGTTCAAAAAAAGCCAAACAGTAAGAGAGTCAAAGGAAGAGTCCGTTCACAAGGCACAGCCTGTATATAGCGCAAAAAAGGGGGAGGCCGCGAGGCCTCCCCCTTCTCAGGTCCTTCG